>JAGRCC010000423.1:675-2717 GCA_020433785.1 Anaerolineae bacterium | reverse complement strand
GCATCACCGCGATGACCCAGGCCGTGGCCAGATACATGCCGTCTAGCAGCAGCCCATCCAGCCACCAGGGCAGGCCGATGAACGCGCTGCCCTCTTTTAGCATCGGGTGAACGACATCCAGCAGCAGCCAGGCCAGGAACGCCGAGGGGTAGTTAGCGCCGACGATGGTAATCCAAAAGACGAGCGTAAACAGCAGAATCATCAACGGAAAACCCCAGATGCGGCTGGTGACCAGGTGGTCAATCGTACGGTCCAGATTGAAACGGGGCGGCGTATCCGGGTACACTACGGCCCGATCAGCAATGCGGGCGGCGTCGGTGTAGATGGTTTCAACGATTTTTTCATGCGCGCTGTTGCCCACTTCCCAACGCAGCCGGTTGGCCGTATCCAGAAGATCTTGCGCGGCGTTGGGCAGCGCGTTTTCAGGCGGGTTCATTTGGCCAGTGTTAAGCATGCTGCACCTCCTGCAATTGCAGCACCAGGTCGCCGTTGGTCTGGCCGGGGTCATCGCGCGTCAGATCGCCTAATTCGCCCCGCTTCACCGCTTCGATGATCCGCTGGTCGCCATCCAGCAGCCGCAACGCTACCCAACGCGCGTTCGGCAGGCCGGGAAACGCGGTTTCCAACTGCTCGACCAACGCTCGAATGGCTGATTTAAGGGCGGGTGGTTCATTTTTGATGCGATGCGGTTTACACACATACTCGCCGGTGGCCACATCGTTGACCGCTTGCAACAATTCCGGCACACCTTGCCGCGAGCGAGCGGCCGTCGGTATCACCGGCACACCCAAGTCTCGCGCCAGCGAACGATCATCCACAGTGATGCCGTGCCGCCGGGCCTCATCCATCAGGTTAAGCGCCACGACCGCACGATCGGTAATTTCCAGCACTTGCAGCACCAGGTTCAAGTTTCGTTCCAGGCGAGTAGCATCGGCCACAATGATGGTCACGTCCGGCTGGCCGAACAGGATAAAGTTACGGGCGACTTCCTCATCCAAGCTGGTTGATAGGAGGGAATAGGTACCCGGCAAATCGACAATTTTGTACCGATGATCGCCAAATTCGAAGCCGCCTTCGGCCCGAGTCACGGTTTTGCCCGGCCAGTTGCCGGTATGCTGGCGCAGCCCGGTCAGCGCATTGAAAATGGTGCTTTTGCCGGTATTAGGGTTGCCGGCCAGCGCGACCACGTAATCCCAGTTTTCCATATTGATGCCCAATTTGGTGAGATTACCCAGATTGTGCGCCGGACAGGTCGCGCAGTTGTGTCCGGCGGGCATTTTAACAGATGTTGTCATCGCTAATTCTCCAAATTTGTTATGGTCTGTTACTGACGACGTCACGAGTGATGTAGATTTGATCGGCCTGTTCTTTGCGCAGACCAATCAGAGATTTTCTGATCAGGTAGGCGGTCGGGTCGCCGCTGGGGCTAACCATCTCCGCCTTGATGACCGTACCGGGCAAAATGCCCAAATCCATAAAGCGGCGGCGCTCCGGTCCGCGGCATGCGGGCGACAAGCGCACTACCTGAGCCGTTTCGCCAATTTTGAGGCTGCTCAGGGGTTCGGCGGGGGTCAGCTCGGTCACCTCTTCCGGCGACAGCGGCAGCACCGAAACATTTCGGGCCACAATGGGCGCCAGCAGGTGTTCGGTCTCCCCCACTAAAAATCGAACCCGCTCGGCTGAAATCTCTTTGAGGCGCAGTTCGATATCGGGGTACAGTCCCTCGGCCACCAACTGGGCGTACACGATAGGCGGCTCATCTTCGATATGCACCACGCGCGCATACTGCCCCGGCTCCAGCGAGGTCAGCGGCTGGCCCCCGTGCGGCACATATTGACCGTTGGCTGAAGGGATGGGATCGCCGTGCGGGTCATGGGTCGGATGGCCCAACCGCGCCGAGAGCGCCTCGACTTCAGCCGGGGTGAGATGGTGCTCGTGGTGCTCAGCCTGAGCGTGCCATTGGGCTTCATCATAACCGGTTTCATCGGCCAAATAGCGTTCCCACAAGCGATGCGCTCGGATCACTTGCAAGGCGTAATTCT
>JAGRCC010000423.1:0-559 GCA_020433785.1 Anaerolineae bacterium | reverse complement strand
CGGCAATACTATCGAGAGTGGCTCGCCGACCGTTTACTTCACATTTGTAGATGTGTTTGAGTACGTCTTCACTTAATATTCGTTCGGTTACAGTAATCATAATTTTATCACATTTTTTATCTAAGGCTAAATTAATTTTTAGTCTGGGCTAATTATACTACAGATTTAAGATTTTTCAAGAGGCAATTAACATAAAAGCCCTTTAAATTTATAAAACAACCGGGAGCAAACAGACATTAAGCCTTAAGAGCCGCAAAATACGAGGATTTTTGAACTCCAAATCTCTCAATCTCTAATCGCCTCGCGCCCTACAACAAATGTTGTACCCGCTTCTCCGCCAAATCATCGACCCTCTTGAAAAACTCTCCCGCATTTGGCAGAGATAAAATTCCATCTTGGCGCTGATCCAAAACCCTTCCACTTTCGATATACTGATAAAAATGAATCATTCGGTCTGTAGAACTGAGGAGGACCTTATGCGCTACTTATGGCAGCAATTTAATCAAACTTCAATTTTAGTAAAATCCTTAGTCTTGGGCATGCTTTTCGTCTGGACCAT
>JAGRCC010000422.1 GCA_020433785.1 Anaerolineae bacterium | reverse complement strand
GGGGTTGGTTGCTGCCCCCAAAAACGGCAATGGCCGCCACCACCGCTAAGGCGACGGCTACCACGCCGATGATCAACCCATACGTTTTTAGCCCGCCCGATGAGTCGTTGCGCCGGCTTGGTGAGCGTTGTTTGGTGCGTGAGGCTCTTTTTGAAGACATGGTTTTTCCTTGAAGATAAAGGTTTGGAGCATCGAGGCTCTGCTTGAGTGTACTTCAGAATTGGGGCAACCCGAACGTTGAAACACTGAACCACTGAGAAGAATGATGTTACTGAGCAGTAGCTTTAGCCTTTCGGTTCCGCTTAAGGTTAAATTGAAAGGCATCCGATGCGTAGAGACTTCAGTGTGTTCATTTCCCCCAGTGACTCAGTGTTTCTATCTCGCCCCATAACTAACTGGCGCCCTCTGCTTTGATCGGGCTTGACAAAGCAAGCTTTGTCGCTCCACTCCAATCGTAAAAAAGACACGGTTTCCGCCGGGGCGCGAATTGGCCGGGACCCCAGCGGCTAACCGTGTCTTTGATACAGATATATTCTACAATTTTAAGCTGAGGACGACTTTAAGCGACCCTAAAATTGAGCTTAAGGGTAGTTTAAGAGGGTGACGGCTAAGGTTGAAACGGTTGTAGCTCCTGAAAAATGTCGCCGCTGAGGGGTTGGGGACCGTGGCCGCAGTAGACCTCCGCTGGTTGAAGCTGCTGTAAGCGGCGCAAGCTTTTGGCCTGTTGCTTCCAATCAACGGCGAAGCGGCATTGGGCGTGCGGCCCGCCGAGCATGGAGATCAGATCGCCCACAAAGGCCAGCCGGTTTTCGACCAGGAGGGTGCTCGAGCCCAAGGTGTGGCCGGGGGTATGGATCATTTGGGCGTCGAGGCCGAACTCATTGAGCCGGTCGCCGTCGTCGAGGAGCAAATCGGCTTGAACAGGCGTGACCGGCATCACCAAATCCATTAGCGGGAGGCCGATTTTGGCAATCCAGGCGGAACCTCGAACGGAGCCAAGTGCGGTTTCGGCACGGGCCAGGGCATCGGCGTCGACGCGATTGATGGCGATGGGCGCGCCGGTGCGTTGTTTCAACGTGGCGGCACTGCCAAAGTGATCGTAGTGGGCGTGGGTCAGAAAGATCAGCCGCAGGTCGTCGCGGCCCAAGGCTTGCAGCCGCGCCAATATTTTGCCTTCGCTGCGGGGCGGGCCGGTATCGACCAAAATCAGCCCGGCGTCCGTTTCGATGAGGAAGACGTTGCTCATCCAGGTTTTGATGATATGAATTCGTATCGACATCGTCTCTAGGCAAGCCACTTCTAGTCAAAAAAACAAGACGTTGAGCCGGAAATTTAAACGCAAGAGGCGCAGATGACGCTAAAGTCGCAAACATTTTTATAATTTCTTTGGCGTCGCTTGCGCCGGTAGTGTCTTTAGCGTTAAATTTTTTGGTTCCGGCTTGTCTGGGTTATGTATTTATAAGCGGTCAGTTTTTATCTATTAGCTTGGTCTTACTGACGGCTGATAGCTGATAGCTGACCGCTCACAGTCTATCGCCGCCATAATTCTCGTAAATTTTCGGCGATCATCGTAAACACCAAGGCAAACAAACCGAGAATGAACAGCAGATACCAGAACTCTTTGATCAAGATGAGGCTGGTAATCACGGCCAGGATGATGGTGGTGTTGAGCAGGAAATGGGAGAGTCGTCCGCGCACAGTGGCTTCAATCGCCGCAAAAGCGACGGCAATGGCGATGATCCAGACGAACCAGCGGCCGGGATTAATTATGAAGGCGATGGTAAAGGCTAGCAGGAGTAACCCACCGCTGACTGCGGCCCATAGTTCGGTGAGGCGGGCCTGGTGGTCGAGCGGCGGCTCCGGCGGGTGTTTGTGATGCAAGTGGGCTTGGGGGTCGCCCCAATTGCCCTGGTCGATCTTGGCCAGGTAGGCTTGGCTGGCGAGTTTGGTTTCGGTTAACTCCACGGCGCGGCGTTGGAGTTGATGGAGGTCGCTCTCGGCGATGTTGAGTTGTTCCTGTTGGGCTTTATGAATCTCTTTGAAATAAGAAGTCTCATGCAAAGCCTGGACCTCCAGCGAGAGCCGGCGTACATCGGCCCGCTTGTGGGCGATCTCCTCGTCGAGCGCGGCGCGCTGCTGGTCCAACAAGGCGATCTGCTGGCGCAGCTGCTCCACCGCGACTTCCGGCGGCGGGACTTTGTCCAGGCCGGCCCAACCCAACGGATCGTACCAGGAGGTGCGGATTGAGCCATCGCGGTTGTATTTGGGGCCGGCCGGGGCGCGTTCGCCGCCAAACGGATCTTTGGTGTCCAGCCCCCACAGCCCGCGGTAGTTCTCGGCCCAGGCAGTCTCTTTGGTGAGCAGCACGGGCGACCAGGTGTAATCTTGGCCGGGACCGATGGCGCGACCGTCGCCGCGAGCATAATCGACAAAGGGGATGCTCAACAGCGCGCCCACTTCTTCGGCGACCTGGTCGGTGCTGCCTTGCTTGAGTTGTTCGATCCAGAATTTGCGGAGCGCGACCAGCCCCACTTTCAAAGGGCGCAAAAAGGGCGGTTCGACGCTCATTAGATATTCGCCGGCCTGGAAATAACTGGCGTGAGAGCCGGCTCCGGCAAAAACAACCGGATGGCGGTCATCGACCTTTTGCAGCTCCGGGTCATCCCAGCGGCGCCGTAAATCATCCCCGTGGAAATCGTGCGAGGCGTAGGCTACCCAGAGCGGGGTAGGTTCCCCGGCCGTGTCATCGGACAGATAAACGAAAATCTGCTCCCAGTCTGACTCGTGGTCATTCGCGCCATAAAAGCCGGAGCGCCAGTCGTTCATGGCGTAAAAGAAAAGGTACTGTAAGACAATGTAGCCGCCGGCTCGAATCACCCGGCCGTGGTAAGCGCAGCGAGGGTCTTGCTGCTGCATGGCCCGGTACTGCACATCGGCGGCGGCGGCCGTGCCGCCCGGCACCCGGCCGCGAACAATTAATGAGAGGGAGAAAAGCGAGTCGATGATGCGAGATAGGATGCCCACGCGAGTCAGGCGGCCGGGGGCGCGAAACACCGGCTTGTCGGGCCGCGCCAGCCAGCGTTGGTACTGGAGCGGATCGAGCGGCTCATCGACGAAACGCAGGTAGAGAGTCTGGCCGGGGGGGACGGCGGCGTATTGAGCTAATCGCTCGGCGGTTAAGTGGCCGGTTGGGATCAATTGCTGTTCGCGCCCTTTATCGGAGCGCAGCCAGAGGCCACAGCGACGTACGTATTCATCAACGGCGCAGGGAAAGAACAGCTCACCGTGGGTGAATTTAACCACCGGCTCGAACATACGCAGCAGGGTTAGGTCGTCCATGGCGTCTCCCGCCGGGCCGGCTCGTGACCGAACGCTTGCTGAACCTCACGCATGTTCAGATAGAGAACGTACATGACATTGGTCAACATTCTAAAATAAGCCGGCTCGCCCTGGGCGTACGACCACAGGCTCAGGGTCATATCGAAACCGAGTTGGACCATCAGCAGAAACCAGGCCCAGCGTTTAAGACGCCATAGGCCCACGGCTACGGTTACGGCGTAAATGAGAACGATCGTTAGGCCGAGTAACTGCCCATAAGGCTCCCCTTCGGATGGTAGCGCTGGGGTGTCAATTCCTTTGAGCATGGGGATATCGATGAGCCCGATGGTTGCCAGTAAAATTAAAATGTAGAGGATTAAGAACGAAATGGTGAAAAGCTGGAGGATGACCATCGCGGTAACGCCAAAGGGGCGTTTGGGATGTTGTTGGTTTGACATAGACGACCCCTATATGACCCATATATAACTCATATATAATGAAGAATGAATAACCTCATAGCAGGTAGGTAGGCGACGGAGCTAGGGAGATGAAGATACGTTTATTGGAGTTAATCGTGCTTTCGGGGATAAAAATCTAAGTCCAAGACGCTGGGTTTTGCTTGAACTACACCCTGCCCATAGCGATCAGCGAAAACTTGCGTAAACTTAGCCCCAATCAAAAAAGCGTTGGCCGAGTAAAAAATCCAAATAATTAAACTGATCAGAATACTAACCGCCCCGTAAATGGCTGAAATCGCTCCCCGGCTCACCGAGAACCACACAATTGTCCCGCCGAGCCAAATGAGAATTGCGGTAACCAATGCCCCTGGCCAGACATCCCGCCAACGAATGCGAGCTTGGGGCAGAAATTTGAAGATTATAGCGAAAATTATGGTGTAAACCAGAGGTGAAATTACCAAATTGAATACCTGTAAGACAAGGTAGGAATCGGCGACCCAGTTCTTAATGAACGGCGCCGGCAAGGCCGTCCACAAGGCGTGGATCAGGGTCAAAATCAAAACCAGTAGGCCCACCGCCAGAACGGCCAGGATCGATAATAAGCGCGTGTAGACGGTTACAA
Organism: Anaerolineae bacterium; assembly: GCA_020433785.1. The sequence goes on along the minus strand of JAGRCC010000422.1, from coordinate 8,995 downwards.
TAAGACTCTTGAGATAATCCTCTTGAATGCTCTCTTTCCCGACTTTGATGTTCCACATCGCATTGAGCGAAATTTGGAGACCATTAAAAATCAATGAGGCGCTAAACAGTAATGTTCCAACCCCGATCAAAGTGGCAATCAAACCGGCTGAAGAAAGATCTTTCCCACGCTCTCCTACCCCGCTGGCGATCAGTAAGACATTGATAATATTGGCAATATCTTCGCCAACAAATTGGCTGATCGCATTAAGCATAGCGCCAATGACATCGATTTGATTAAACAGGATACTACTGATCCCAACTGATAAGAGCAGCAGCGGGACGATTGAAAAGAGGGTATAGAAAGACAGCGCGGCCCCGTGCGTCATGCCGTCATGATCACCCCAGCCGACCAGGGTATCTTCAATGAGCTCGTAAACTTCTAGTAATCGTTTATTCTTGATCAGATGTTTCAATAGTTGGTCTCAAAGTTACTATTCAGGCCAGACCTTGTAGATTTCCAAAATAAGCACCTATTAGACCTGGCGTTAATCCACAACTCCTTTTGTCTCCGGTGGCTCAATGCTGGTTACCCGTTTCTGACTGTCCGCCGTCTCTGCTTTGGTCACCAGCACCTCAGATTCGATGACCGGCGTTCGCGGGAGCTGGCCGGCGGGCAGCGGTGGTTTACTAAGGCGGCCGTAGATATAGAGATAAATATCGCGGACGATGGCCACCACCGGCACCGCGATAATCAGCCAGATCAACCCAAATGGGGCCAGTACAATCACCAGCATCATAACGATAGCCGGATGAATGCTGACGCTGTCACCCACCACTCGCGGCACCAAAATGTTGCCTTCCAACTGTTGAATGACCAGAAACAGCAGGGCAATCGCCAGACCGGTTTCCCACGAATGAAACAACCCCACGATAATGGCCGGGATCGAACCGAGGATGGGCCCGATAAAAGGGATTAACTCCATAAAACCGGCAAAAACTGACAAGAGGAGCTTAAAGCGGATACCCTCAACGCCGGCCCATTCCAAAAGGTTTAACCCAATGAACACGGCAAAGAAAATAACCGTGCCCAGGATGAGCTGGCCGCGAAAATAGCTACCGATAACACGGTTGATGATGGTCAACACCGACCAAAAGTCGGTGCGGATGCGGGCCGGAATTAGCTGGTTTAAAGCTTTTCTCCCTGGCTCAATGTCGATTAGGACAAAGAATAACCAGAACGGAATAACTACGAAGCCCAACAAAAAGGTAAAGGTATTGACCACACTCAGCACAGCGCTAATACCCAGATTGATCAGCCCGCGAATATAGCTTAAAACATTATTGCGGAGACTGTTTAAGGCTTCGTTGACGCCCTCATCGATCGCGCGACGATACTCTACCGGGAGCTTATCAAGGTAATTGTTTAGAGCGAGCATGTATTGTTGTAGCTGTTCCGTGTTCGGCAGAGATTGCAGCAGGTTGCTCAACTGACCGATCAAGGGCGGAATTAAGAAGGCAATGACCAGGAACAGAATCAACAGAAAGATAAGAAGAACGATAAGAATGGCCGTCCAGCGAGGCATATAGTGCTGCAATCGGTTAACCAGCGGGGCCATAATATAGGCCAGCACAATCCCGATTTGAAAGGGCAGCAAGGCCGACCAGGACAGCTGGATCAACCAAAGAACTGTGACCAACCCCCCGATGACCAGCAGCAGCCTGAGCACATCCACCGGATCGAGGCTGCTAATTTGCAGCCACAGCCGTTTCCAGGCCAATTTCGAGCGCGACTGCGCTTCGGCCAGTTGTTCTATTTCATCCGGGCTGTCGGCCTTAACAGCCGGATCGACCGTTGATCGCATATGAGTTATCCTGATGAACTAAGATCGTGAATAACTAACTTCAACCGGCTGCCGGACCCTCATAAACGGCATCACTAAAGCCAAGGATAACAAACCCAACCCCGTTGAGGATGAACAGCAGCAGCACTCCCCAGATCACGGCATCCTTGCCAAACGATTTGGCGATATCGATACAGAGTAACAGCCAGACAATAATATTGACAAAGGGGATCAACAACAGAATCAACCACCACCACGGCCGCCCGGCTATTTCTATCAGAATATACAAGTTATAAATGGGGATCAGTGAAGCCCAGCCCGGTTTACCGGCCTTTTCGAACATTTTCCAAAACCCGATGATAATAAAGACGGCCAACACCAAGGCAAAACAAGACATGATGAGTGAAAAGATAACAGAAAAAATTTGAGCGCCGTCAGGATCCTGCTGCCACAGGGTTACCAGGGGAATGAATAGATTAGACAATTTAAGCTCCTTTGGGTAAAAGTTGGGACAATAGTGGTCAAACGGTTTTAAATTCTTGTGGCTAACCGAAAAATCGTGATGCAGTTGATATCGATGATGACATGGCTTTGAAAAATGGGTCGTTGTAAGGAAGAGGGATTAGGTTATGTCATTCTTACGATACCACCAGTCGCCGCCTTGGACAAAAATCTCAGCCAGTTCTGAGCGGGCCATGAAGCCCTTACTCAGCTTACGTGTCTCGGTTCAGACGCTCGATGGTTACTTAGTCATAATAACGCCAAAATCCAGGCGGCGGCAATGCCGCCCAGGAAACCAAACAGGTGGCCCATCGTTGAGATGCCTTTTTTGAGCGGTACGACCTGCCAGATCAATCCCAAATATAGCAGCGCCACGATCCCCGCGACAATGATCGTCGCCCAGTTGGGTGAGAAGAAGACATTCGCCAACAGGTAGCCGAAATAACCTAGAATAAGGCCGCTGGCGCCCACATGCACGGTGTTGGCCTGACCAAACAGCCAAATTCCAATCCCGGCCGCAATAATAATAATCAGCGTTGTGACCCAAAAAGCGAGTTGACCTTGGACCATGACCAATGTGCCCAAGATAAACAAAGGCAGGGTGTTGGTGATAAGATGTTTGAAGTCAACGTGAAGAAACGGCGAGATAAGAAAGGCAAGCGGATTGAGCGTGGTTCGGGGTCTAAGGCCAAAGTATTGTTTGAGGCCGCCGCCCAGCACGGTATCAATGAGATGGATGATCCAGACGGCGATGACCAACAACCCCATATCAAGGGCAGTCTGAATAATATTGGTTAAAAGTACTTGGAAATCAGCGATCATATTCGGAACCGGTTAAATCGATTGGTCTACTCGGATTCCGAGTTGGATTACTCGATGGCATGAGCAATAGCGACCGTTGTTTGTGAGGGGAGCGTAACCGTAATTATACGCGTCTATGGCTTTAGAGAAAAATCACGTCCGGCCATTTATCGCGTATCTGGGTCAGCCAACTTGGATACTACTTTTTTACTCCCTTTGGGCGGATGCCCATTAGCGAGAGGTGGCTTAAACTGAGCATCAACGTAGGCTCAACTTGCCTATCCGGGTTGGATTGGCGGCTGGCGGCCAATGTAGGGAGCGACCAATTGAACAGTGGCTTGAAACAGGGTAGTTCAGGCAATGACTACCTTATTTCTATTTGCCCGCTAAACCCAAGGGTAGGATCGATTGTTAATCAACGACCGCCGTTGGTGAATTGTCAAATCAATAAAATTCAAAATTACGATTTATAGAAAGGAGAGGGCCTGGACGTCAGTCCTGACTGACAGCAAGCCCGAATAACGAAAAATGACTGCAACTATGGCTCAATCATCACGCCCCCAAGTACCCTGGTGGCTGGTCTTAGTCGAGGGGATTTCACTGCTCATCTTGGGTGCGTTACTGTTGATCTCACCGGGAATGACGACGATAATTGTCGTCCGTTTTGTGGGGATCTACTGGCTCATCGCCGGTATCTTCAAGATTATCAGTATCTTTATGGATCGCTCGGGCTGGGGTTGGAAGCTGGCCGGGGGTATTTTGGGGATTATTGCCGGCCTAATGGTCATGGGCCAGCCACTGGTGGCGCCTCTGATCGTCGGGGCGAGTTTGGTCATCATTTTGGCCGTTCAGGGGATTGTCTTTGGGGTTATCAGCCTGGTGCAAGCGTTTCAAGGCGGAGGCTGGGGAGCCGGTATTTTTGGCGTCATCAGCATCCTGTTCGGTTTTCTGTTTCTGTCTAATGTGTGGGGTTATACCCTGGCCCTACCGTGGGCCATTGGTGTTATGGCTATCGTCGGCGGTGTCATCGCGATCGTCAACGCCTTCCGCCTGAGGTAGCCGGCCGGATTAAAAATCCGGGGTTAGGGATCAGAGGCCGGACTTTGCGCTGCCCTCAATCCCTACCCCTTCAGGCCCACGATGCCCACTAATGGCAGACTGCCGATCGTGGACCGCTGAACGTCAACGAGCGCGCGGGTTTTTCAGCAGTCAGCGTTCGACTAGCGGCGGACCCTAACTTACCGCCCGAACGTCGAATAAAATTCATCAATTACATTTAAGAAATCCTCCGGCAGACGGCTCGTGACCTCCGTTACGATTGCCGAAGGGATTTCGCCAAAGTAAGCCTCGGCCATGGCGCCGGCGATGCAAGCCTGGGTATCGCTGTCGCCGCCCAGCGAGACGGCGTTGCGGATGGCCTCTTCGACGCTATTCGCCTCTAAAAAGGCGATGATCGCCTGCGGCACCGATCCCTGGCAGGAGACATCAAAGCGATAATGCGGCCGGATGTCGGCCAGGGTCGGTTCCAGGTCGTACCCGAAGCGGTTCATGACGTCTTGTTTGATCGCCGGTTTGTCACGGCCGGTGCGCGCTAAAAATATGGCCAGTGCGGTAGCCTGCGCGCCCTTGATCCCTTCCGGGTGATTGTGGGTGACGGCCGCGCTTTTCTCCGCTTCGGCCAGGACCTGCTCGACCGTGTCAAAGGCATACCCCACCGGACTGACGCGCATGGCCGAACCATTGCCCCAGCTATGGTAGGGTTGGCTGTCGTCAGAATGAAGCCACCCGATAAATGTCCCCCCGTATCCGGCGTTGGGATAGCGACGACCCCACGTCTTGATCGCCGATGTGTAATCAATGCCCCGCAAAATTGAGTGGGCCACCGCCACCGTTAACACCGTATCATCGGTGAAACGAGCGTCCTTATCAAATAGGGGGAACGCTGTTGTTTTGATCGGATTGACCTCATAGACCGAGCCGATGACATCACCGGCGATTGCACCAAGCATCGTTATCTCCATCAATATTCCGGCCCCGTAGCCATCAGGGGAAAGATATTAAGAACAAAATGGTCACCTTTGAACTGCGTAACGCGTTTATTATACTTTACTTCTTGATTTGATGTGAACCTCTGACTTTTGTTGATGATTGGGGCTCGTGGTATACTTATGTCTCCACGTTTAAACAACTTAACACATAAGGTCTCGCCCCCATTCCTGGACCGGCTTTATACTCGGGCCTCAACGTCGATCCGATACACCTTATGACTCAGAAATTTTAGCCGTAGAATCGTTTCCCGTATCTAATAGGAACAATTTATAGTCAAAAGCACTCAATGAGGAGCTATCTGTGGATCACGAACCAATCACCATTGATGTTGAAGGGCAATCGGTCACAGCCCCATCTGACCGGTCCATTATTGAGGCTGTCTGGGAGGCCGGCCACGCGCATGTGCAAGGCGTGGGCTGCCTCGGAGGCGTATGCGGCTCCTGCCGGGCCATCATCCGGCGAGCGAATTCAACGGAGGTCAAGATGGTACTGGCCTGCGAAACGCTCATCGAAGCCGGCATGCAGGTCACGTTTGTCCCCTTCCTCGAACGGCTGAGTGACCATCCCTACCAAATTGATAACTTTAATGATACCTGGCGACTGGTGAGTCAAGTCAATCAAACCTTTCCCGAAGCCGCTCACTGTCGCCATTGCGGTGGCTGCAACGCGGCTTGTCCCAAAGGGATTGAGGTCGAGCGCGGTGTTAATTTGGCTGTTGAAGGGCAACTTGGCCCGGCCGGCGACCTTTTCGAAACGTGCATCATGTGCAATCTATGCAGCCATATTTGCCCCGAATTCATCGACCCCAACCATCTGGGCTTGTTGGTCCGCCGGGTGGTGCCTTCACTGGTCGTCCGCCCCTTCAATTTAATGCAGCGGTTGAACCAATTGGAACGGGGAGAACTGTACTTCGATTATGAAGCGCCCGACGCTTCGCCTGAGGAGCGTGATCCAAATGACTAACGGAATTCCTTATGAAACCGCCTGGCAGAACTATCAAGCCAGTTCATCAAACCAACTGCATTTCGATGTCTCCGCTAATGATAGCATGCTCAAGCAATACCATCCCGACTATCAGGCTGAGACTACAACCACGCTGCAAGTTGGCGCTAACCAGGGCGACCTGTGCCAGCACCAACTGGCCCAACTTTTGCAAAGTAACGCCTTAATTGACGAGGTTGATCTGGCCGGCGCGTCTATCGTGGATACCGATGTCTTGATTATCGGCGGTGGAGGAGCCGGCTGTGCCGCCGCTCTGGTTGCGACTGAACACGACGCGCGGGTGATTCTCACCACCAAACTGCGCCTGGGCGATTGCAACACCGTTATGGCTGAGGGCGGCCTGCAAGCCTCGGTGGGCGTTAACGATACCCCCCAACAGCACTTCGAAGATACGCTGCGGGCCGGCTACTTCAAGGCAGACCGCAAGCTGGTGGCCCAAATGGTGATGGACGGCCCCGATGTCGTCCGCTGGCTGATCCAGTTGGGGATGCAGTTTGATCAAGAAAGCGAAGATCCGTTCGCCAGTCTAAGCCTCAAGCGAGCGGGGGGGACTTCGGCCCCCCGTATTCTCTCATTCCGTGATTACACCGGTTTGGAAATGATGCGGGTGCTGCGCGAGGCGGTGACTTACCGGCCGGGGATTGAAGTGTGGCGCGGCAAACCTGTGGTCGAGTTACTATCGAATGAGTTTGGCCATTGCGCCGGCGCCGCCGTGTATGACATAAATCATCGTAAGTTGATGTTGGTCCGCGCCCATGCGGTCATTTTAGCCACCGGCGGGATTGGCCGGATGCATTTGAACGCTTTTCCGACCTCGAATCACTTTGGGGCGACGGGCGACGGTCTGGTCCTGGCCTACCGGCTGGGGGCCAAATTGTGTGAGCTTGATTCGTTTCAGTATCACCCGACCGGGGTCTCCTATCCGCGTCACTTAGCCGGCAGTTTGGTTTCAGAGGCCGCGCGTTCGGCCGGGGCCACGTTGCTCAATGGGTTGGGCGAACGCTTTGTTGACGAACTGCAACCCCGCGATGTGGTGGCGGCTTCGATTATCCGCGAATGTGAGGAAGGGCGAGGTGTCAATTGGGATGGGCAGGTCGGGGTCTGGTTAGACACCCCCCGGCTGGAACAGCAAAAGCCCGGCACTCTTCAGCGCTTTGGCTCGCTGCGACACCTGGCCCATAAGTGCGGCCACGATCCGGCCGAAAAGCCATTTCTGGTTTATCCCACGCTGCATTATCAAAACGGCGGCGTGGTCATTCAGCGCAACGGCAGCACGACCGTCCCCGGCCTATTTTGTGCCGGTGAGGTTACCGGCGGCATCCACGGTCGCAACCGGTTAATGGGCAATGCCCTGTTAGAGATCATGAGCTTTGGTTGGCGCGCCGGGGTCAGCGCCGCCGGGCTGCGACATAACGCCCCCCACCGTAGAATCACGATCGAGCACGTGCACAAGTGGCAGCGGGAACTAACGCTGGCCGGCTTGCCCTTGGATAACCACGGGCCGCAGTTATTTCCCGAATATGCTAATTTCAATCTGCGGGCGCACGTCGCCGGTGAAATTTAACCGGAGCGACCAAGCTTGCTTTGTCATCCACGATGGCGTCAAAGGTTACTTTGACGCTCCAGATCGCTATTTTCAAGGGAGTCGAACAGTCCTTAACAGGACGACAGCGAGAATGAAAATTCTGTAGGACAAACTTAAGTTTGTCCTACAACGTCTGTTTTCAAAGGAGGGGTATATGACGAACCAACTCAACCAAGTCTTGCTTCATCAAGAAAACCAGGTCGGAGCCAATCTTGAGGCCTGGCTGGCCAATGGCGGTGGCGAGGGGCTACAAAATGCGCTCGATGCGCCGGAGGCGCTGATTAAAACTATTGAAGAAGCCAACCTGCGCGGTATGGGCGGAGCCGGTTTTCCGACCTATCGTAAGTGGCAATTTGTCGCTGCCGAAGACGCTGACGTCAAATATTTGATATGCAACGGCAATGAAGATGAGCCGGGCACATTTAAGGACCGCTTGCTGTTAGAAAAGACGCCCCATCAGGTCATCGAAGGCGCGCTCATCACCGCCCTGGCAACCGGGGTCAACCATCTCATCCTTTACATCAATCCCCACGAAGAAAAGGCGGTTGAGGCTGCGCGGCAAGCCGTAGCGCAGTGGCAAGCGCATCCCTTGTTTAGCGCGGTGGCCGAGACGCTGGATCGCCCCATTACCCTCCGCGTTTTTCTGAGTTCCGGGTTGTATATCGGCGGGGAAGAAACGGCGGCCATCTCGTCGGTTGAAGGGGGCTTCCCGTTTCCCAAGAAAAAGCCGCCCTATCCGGCCCAGCATGGCGTCCACGGCCAGCCGACCTTAATCAACAATGTTGAAACCTTGGCCCACGTCACCCATATCGTTAAACATGGCGCTGATTGGTATCGCAATCTCGGGGTGGGACAGGCCAGTGGAACCAAGATTTACTCCCTTAGCGGCGATGTGTTGCATCCGGGTGTGTATGAACTCCCGATGGGAACCAGCCTGCACGATCTCGTCTTTGAATATGGCGGGGGGATGTTGGCCGGTAAGGAGTTCAAAGCGGTTTTCACGGGCGGCCCATCGAACACCATCCTCACTAAGGAAGACCTGGATGTCGCCTTAGATTGGGACTCGGTCCAGGCCCGGCGTTCACGACTGGGCACCGGCGCCATGATTGTCATTTCGGTCGGGACTGGCATCGTCAAACGAGTTACGGAATATGTTGATTTCTTTGCCGACTCCTCCTGCGGGCAGTGCCCGTCGTGTAAGATTGGCACGCGTCAGATTTCCAAAGTCCTGCGAA
>JAGRCC010000421.1:1827-13086 GCA_020433785.1 Anaerolineae bacterium | reverse complement strand
TTTTTTAGTATACCCTGATGAATCACGGTGATTCGCCACCCTTTTTTAGTACACCCTGATGAATCACGGTGATTCGTGACCTACCCCCGTGCTCTATCTACTGTACTATTGATAAAAGCTCCTGTTCGTGTCATAATAGGCTTATCGAACTGTTGGAAGAATTAGGTTTGATGTGTAATGATTTCTGATGAAAGTGCTGGTGTAAAATCTTACGATACCTTTAAATCTAGGCCTGGTTAGGCATTTAGGAGAAATAAATGAAGCTGATCGCAATTTCTGCATCCGGAGAGCCTTCTGAGCCCCTCATCAATTTGCCTGTTGCGGCGCGAGAAGTCGGAGTTGCCTACAAGAGTTTGTACGAGGTCGCGGGGTACACATCCCCTTGGTTGGGGTACTTCGCTATGGTTGATGGCTGCTGCGTCGGTACTTGTGGATTTAAGTCTCCCCCAGAGAACAATCGCGTCGAAATCGCCTATTTCACCTTTCCCGACTACGAAGGCAAAGGCATCGCTACCCAGATGGCCAGGGCGCTAGTCACCATCGCCGTAGAGGCCGATCTACGTATCGACGTGGCGGCGCAAACCCTGCCGGTCGATAGTGCGTCAACAACTATTTTGCGGAAGCTTGGTTTCGAAAATACCGGCACCGTTATTCATCCGGAAGACGGAGCGGTCTGGGAGTGGCGGTACGCCCCCCAAAGCATTCAACCCGGCGTGTCCACCGAAGGCGTGCCCGCGGGTTAATGCGGGCGTAAGCCGGCTTCGATGACTTTGCTCTATAGTTAAATTCCCCTTTTGACGAAACAGAATATTTGTTCTATTATTACCGTTGATAGTTTCATTACAGAACGAAATAGTGCAATGGATTAGCCAACTGCCAACCGGGATAATAGACTTTATCGGAATTAAGGTGACAGTCACTTAAGGGCTGGATATCGGCCTTGATTATGGAAGAGCAGCCCTATATAGCATCAAAAAATGACTGTCACCTAGTTAATAATGTCTAATAACCTTAAAAAGTAGGCAAACGAAATGAGGGAAACTTATTCATGAACCAAATTACCGAAAAAGGGGCCGAAGTGAGTTCCTGGTCAAAGGGGATTTATGCCATTACCCTCTTCGTCGAAGAGTTGGATGTCGCCAAGCAATTCTATCAGAAGGTCTTTGGCTTGCCGGTGATATTCGAAGACAACAACTCGAGTGTGTTCGAGTTTGGGAATACACTTATCAACCTGTTGAAAATCACCGAAGCGAAAAACCTGATTGAACCCGCACCAGTGGCAAGTCGAGAGGCCGGGTCTCGGTTTGTATTCACCATAGACGTGGATGACGTGAATGCTATGTGTGAAGCGCTTACCGAGCGGGGTGTGACACTGCTGAACGGTCCAATGGATCGGCCCTGGGGGGTACGAACTGCCAGCTTCATCGATCCCGGCGGTTATATCTGGGAAATTGCGGAGAGGCTGGAAAAAGGGTAAAACGAATCTAAAAGTGCGCAAATATCTTGGCCGTTTGAGCTGTAATTAGCTAATCCCGAGCGTTAAGCGGCTGAGGCAGCAGCCACCACCCTGAATGGAGGAAACAATGGCGAAAATTACCGGAATTGGCGGAGTCTTTTTCAAGAGCCGCAACGACCGCACGGCCTTGGCGGCCTGGTATCAGAAGCACCTGGGCATGCCACTAGAGGACTTTGGCGGCGCTATTCTGAGATGGCCCGATGACCAAGCCGAGGACCAGGGGCTGACCGTATGGCATGTCGCGGAAAAAGAGAGCGAGTGGTTCAGCCCCAGCAATTCTTCTTTTATGATCAACTACCGGGTTGACAATCTTGACGAGATGATCGCCCAACTTCGCGCGGGCGGCGTCGAAATCATTCAAGGCCCCGAATCCCATGAAAACGGGAAGTTCGCGTGGATCATGGACCCGGAGGGGAACAAGGTGGAGTTGTGGGAGCCGATGATCTGGGATGAAAAAAACAAGACCACCTGATACTGCCATCCATCAAACAATAATTTGTTCATCACCTATTTTTATTTGTGAATAATGGGTAGATACACCCCGTAATCATCCGCTGGTTCAGGGTCGGGGGGCGAGTCGGAAGCAAATTCATAAGCGCCCATATCACAGATGACGCTGCCGTTGCCGTCGCCATCGACCGGGCGAGCGAAACCGCGCTGGTCGGTGGTGAGCGGCAAGCCAGCGTGATCGGTGCAGCCGGCCGGGTTACCGGCGTCGATGGCCGGACTGCCGGCCAGTAGGGCGTGGGTCAGGGTATCGCCGCCGTTGTTTTGCAAAGGGCCAAGGTTGGGGCTAACGCCGATCAGAGTCGTGGCCAGATCGCCACTGATAACGCATCCGGTGGTGTTTTGAATGAGGTTATACCCGGCGCTCGTCACCGAGCCGGAACAATCGGGCTGTTTGCTGCTGGGGCTGCGGTCAACATTAGCGCCGATGATGGTATGGGTCGCGGTCAGCGCCTCTGTCGGCTCATAAAAGAAGATACCACCGCCTTGGCCGTCCTCATCACTGTCGCTGTCAGCGGTGTTGTCCGTGATGGTGACGTTGTAGAAATCAACCTCATTATCCAGGTCTAAGTAGATGCCACCCCCATCCACTACACTCTCGTTGCCACTGATGGTACTGTTTATCAGCAGCAAGGTTGCTTCAAGCGAATAGAGGCCACCCCCGTAAGCGGCCGTATTATGACTGATCTGATTATTCACGAGTTCCAGCGCGCCTCGCTCGCTGTAAATGCCGCCGCCATTAGGGCCGGTGTTGCTAATGATCTGACTGTGACTGATCATCGCCGTGTTACCACTGCCACTGGTATGTAGAGCGCCGCCGCCGGCCGTTTCGGTGGTATTTTCCTTCATTTGGCTATTCATAATCGTCAATACACCGCCAATATTAAAGATACCGCCGCCCCACGAATTGGCGGCGTTCCCGTTCACTTGGCTATGGGTGACCGTGACCTGCTTACTGCGGTTAACTGAAATTCCCCCTCCATCATCATTGGTGACCGTATTATGATTAACTTGGCTGCCGGTCAGGGTCAGGGTGGCGTTGCTATCCACGTAGATGCCACCACCGCGTGTATCGGCCTGGTTGTCATTGACCCAACTGTTCGTTAACTCGGCTGTGCCATCATTGTCAATAAATATAGCGCCGCCGTTAGAACCTTTGTTGTTGGTCAGCGAACTGTTTTGCAACGATAGGGTTGCCCCTTCGCCCACATAAAAGGCCCCGCCTGGGTCGGTGAATGTACCGCCATTAGTCACGGTAAGCTCCGAGACGGCCACAGAGACGTTGACGGCCAGATCAAACACCCGCTCAAGACCACCACCGTTGATGATGGTCTTGGTACGGCCTGCGCCTTTAACGATTATATCTTCTATTAAGTCCAGATCACCGGTTAAAGCCCCGTTATTCCCCGTACTAGCAATGGTTAGGAGGTAAGTCCCGGGCGGCACGTTAATCGTGTCCTTGCCATTACCCGCCGCGCAGTCATCGAACGTTTGATTTTGATTGGCGGCGATAATCGCTTCACGCAAAGAGCAGTCGCCGTCTTTTTTGACTTCATCTTCTGTGGTCGTTACCGTGATGGTCGCCGCCTGAACAATCGACACCGGCAGGCCCAATGCGGCTAGCAGCGTTATTAAAAAAGCGAGACTAATTCGATGTCCTTGCCAAATCCGCGTGAAAGATAAAGGGCTTGGGTGAACTGTTCGGTGCCTCATCGTCAATTATTGCTCCTTTTTTGTTCGAAGTGCCGGATCGCGCAGCGGTCGCCAACTATAGATGGCCAGCCAAACCTGCGGCTGTTTTTCTATGGGATTGGTTTCGCCACCGGTCAGAGCCAAAATCACGGCCAGCCCCACGTAAACCAACAAACATTTAGGAATGGCGCCGTTATGCGTTAGCAGATCAATATCGACTATAGCCAGAACGAGGCTTATCCCCGTGAACAGCCCCAAATAAAGCAGCGCAGCCCGGTTCAAAATAACCCATAACCGGCCAGGTTGATTTAGTCCGGCGGTGGCTTCGTCATCGTCGTAGGTCTGCGGCCAAACATCTTCACCGATTTCATACGAATTCTTGGGAACCAAAATAACGACTCCTTCCATAGTATCGTTGGATCTTTTTGGACTTGGTGGGGGACGTTCTTAATAGTACTTGCCAAACGCTTAGAAAGCGCTTAGAATGTCGGCTGCCCCAACGCATTAGAACCGTCTCCTTACAATTATCCCATTATTAACGTACTCAGCTCGACTGGAGAAACTGACAACAACGGTGAATAAAAAGCTTATTATTCGACTGTTAGGGAACACAGTCATCGAACTGGATGGCCGGTTAATAAGCGACAGCTTACCTTCACGGGCGGCTGAGGCGCTTCTTATTTATTTGGTGGGCCACGACCGACCTATTCCGCGCGAAACGCTGGCTGATCTCCTGTGGAGCGAGCGGACGCAGAAACAGGGGTTGACCAACCTACGCACGATCTTAACCGCCTTGCGCCGCGAACTCGATGACTATCTGATCATCACTCGCCAGACGCTGGCCTTTAACCACGCTGCCCCCTACTGGCTGGATGCCGCCGAATTTGAGAGCCAACTGACTTCGCTTCAACCCCAGCTACAAGCCGCCGCGCCGCTGTCTCCTGAAGCAGCCCGTCAGCTACAAGCCGCCCTCGATCTTTATCAAGGCGACTATTTGGCCAGTTTTGCCCTCAAAGAGGGGCCTGAATTCGAGGCCTGGATTTTGTTACAGCGGGAACGACTCAAACGGCTGGCGGCTCTGGGGTTGGAACAGTTCGTAACGCACAGCCTAACCCGGGGGGACTATCACCACGGGCTGCGCTATGTCGATCGATTGCTGGCGCTTGATGCTTATAACGACGTGGCCCAGCGACAGCGCATGTGGCTGCTGGTGCGTTCCGGTCAACCGCACGCCGCCTTGCAGCAGTTCGAGCTGTTTAGCCAACTGCTGGCCGATGAAATGGGGCTGGAACCGATGGCCGAAACCATGCATCTCTACCGGCACATCAAAACCGCCCGCACCTTTCGCCTCGATAATTTACCCCCGCAGACCGGCCCGTTAGTGGGTCGTACCATTGAGTTGCAGCGCCTGGAGGGCTATTTAACCAATCCTGACTGTCGCCTGTTAACCCTGGTTGGCCCTGGAGGCATCGGCAAAACCCGGCTGGCCATCGAAGCCGCCGGCCATTACCAGTCGAGCCTGCTGCATGGCGTTTGTTTTGTGGCCATCCCGGCCCTGGCCACTGAGGAATTATTGGTGTCAACGCTAGCCGGGAATCTCAAACTGGCGCTGGATGGGATAGTCGATCCCGGCGAGCAGCTGCTCAAGGCCCTGCAAGAGCGCGAAATCCTGCTGCTGCTCGATAGCTTTGAGCATGCCCTGGCCCCTCAATCCGCCTCCCACAGCAAGGGGACAAACGATGGACCTACACCGCAAGACAGCCCAGGCAATGAAAATGACGCTAACGATGCCCGCAACTTGCTGAGCGATATTTTGGCGTTTGCCCCCCAAGTGAAGCTGCTGGTGACCTCACGGGAACGGCTTAACCTGGAAGAAGAATGGTTTTTCCAGGTCGATGGCTTGACGGTCCCGGATGATGACATCCAACCGGCCCACGTGACCACCTACAGCGCTGTCCAGCTTTTCTTGCAAAATGCCGCCCGCGTCCAAAGTGGATTTGCTCCGACCGAGGCCGATGTCTTGGCTATCGGTCGCATCTGCCGTTTGGTTGAGGGGCTGCCGCTGGGTATAAATCTGGCCACGGCCTGGATCAAAGTGCTGCCTTGCGCCCAGATTGCCACCGAAATTGAAAACAGCCTGACCTTTTTGCAAAGCCCGACGCGCAATGTACCCCATCGTCACCACAGCATCGAAGCCGTGTTCGACCACTCGTGGCAGCGACTGACCAGCGACGAGCAGCAGGTGTTGAGCCGGCTGTCTGTTTTCCAAGGCGGCTTCACCATCGACGCCGCGCAACACGTTACCGGCACAACCGTCTTGCTGCTGGCCGGATTGGTCGATAAATCGTGGCTAACGCTTACGCCTGAAGGGCGTTATGACGCCCACGAACTGCTGCGACGCTATGCCGCCTTAAAGTTAGGGCTAACCGACGCTAGCTCGCTAGACCAGGCGGATATGACCGCGGCGGAAATCGATATTCGCACCCGGCATGCCGAATATTACGCGGCTTTTCTCAACTCCCGACAAACACGGATCATCAACGAAAATCAACTCGAAGCGATGGCCGAGGTCGCCGAGGAGTTTGATAATGTCCGAGCGGCCTGGCAGTGGATGCTTAACCAAGGTCTGGTCACCTTGATCGACCAGGGCATGGAGAGCCTGTGGCATTTCTTTGAGCTTAAAAATCAATTTAACGAAGCGGACGAGATGTTTGGCCAGGCCATCGAGGCCTTCGCCCGGTATAACGCTGTGGATAAAACGGAGGACACGACCATAGACCCTGATCCTGAATATGATCGGGTTTATGGCCGTGTCCTCATCCGGCAAGGGTGGTTTCACATTCGTCTGTCCCAATTTGATTCGGCCGAAGCCCTGCTACAACAAGGGTTGGAACGCGCTCGTCGCAATGGTGATACGGTGGAGACCGGCCGGGGCATGCAGCATCTGGGCCTTATTGCCGACGTACGGGGCCGGTATGAGGAAGCCGAACAGCTTTTTCGAGAGAGTTTCGCGCTTTTGAAGAGCAGCCCCCGCAGCACCCACTTTGATCTGGGTTCGGTCGGCACACTCGGATTTCTGCTGATGAAAATGGGCCAGTTTGAAGCGGCCCAGCCGTTCCTCGATGAGTCGGCTTTTCATTATCGGCAAATCGGCAATATGCGCGGCATCTCAGCCATGTGCGCCTACCTGGGCGCCGTCTTTATCCAACAAGGAAACTATCACGAAGCGAAACCATCCTTACTGAAAGCCCTGGTTTTCCAAGAAGAAATTGGCGATTGGGCCTATATGCGCATGTCGCTGGACTGGCTGGGCGAAGCCTATGAGGGCTTAGGTGAATACCCTGAAGCCAAAACCTACTACGAAAAAAGTCTGACAGTTTCACAAGGCAACGGCGACTGGGCCGGTGTGGCTCAGGCTTTGGGTCATTTGGGCCGGGTCTGTATAACCCTGAACGCCTATCAACAGGCCAAACAATATTTGTACGAAGCGTTCGATATTGCGACCGCGATTCAATCGTGGCCGGTTATCATCGACGGCCTGGTGAGTATGGCGGATTGGTTGGCCAAAAACGGCGACTTATCCCGTGCCTTAGAAATATTACCCCTAACTCTAGATCATCCATCGAGTGATCCGCGGACGAAACAAAGAGCCCAGCAACTGTATACCCAACTGCTTAACACCGCTCCTCATGAGAAGGCGGCTCAACCTGAACCGCCTCTCCGCACCATCGAGGCCATCGTCTCAAACTTTCTGGCTGAATGGGACTACATGGCCAATCGACGATATATCTCATCGCCCACCGTAGCTGTTCGTCACGTTTATGACTAAACCATTACTATCGTTCCCCAAACGGTTTCGCCGGCACGGATTGCAAATACAACCATAGAGCGCTAATTTCCTCATCGGTCATATGTTGGAAAGCCGGCCAAGGCATCTTTTGCGGGTTGACCTCGCTGCCGTCGGGCCGTTGCCCCTGGCGCATCACCTGTTTAAAGTCCGCTTCGGTCCAATCCCCCAGGCCGGTTTCATGATCCGGCGTCAAGTTTTGCGGCGCGGGTGGGTCGGGCGGTAGGCCGGGGATCGGGCCACCGGATAGCCCTTCGCCGTGGCAGCCGATGCAGGTTTGGGCCAGGTAATGGCCATATTCGGCAGTTGGTCCCTTGGCCACCGCCGCCGGGCGCGGCGCATCGTGATCGATCTGTTCGGCCGGCAGCACCGGCGCGATCTGACCGACTAACAAGACCCGCCCCAAGGGACCCACGGTCACCGGGGGTGGAGTCTGGTCTACCGGCGGCAGGGTTTTGAGATAGGCAATCAAAGCGCCCAAATCGTCATCATTGATGGCGTTATATTCAATGGACGGCATCACCACCAGCGGGTTGCCGTCCGGGTCAATGCCGTGACGAATGGCCCGCACCCAATCGATATCCGTATACGTTTGGCCCACCCCACCTTGACCGGCCGTGAGGTTCGAGGCCATAATATGGCCCACCAGCGCGTCATCGATGACCGCTTTTCCGGCGCCATTGTCGCCGTGGCAGTCGATACAGCCCCGGGTCAGAAACTGCCGGCTGCCTTCGGCCACCGCCGCGTCACCGGTGGGGATGGTTACCGCCGCCGGTTGAACCTCGTAAGTTTTGTTTAAGCGCATGCTGCTGGCGACGTAGATGCCCCCTAAGGCCACGATCAGTAAGCCCACAACACCCGCCGCTATCCAACCTATCCATTTGAGAACTTTCTTCATAATTGTCTCCTTCGAAATTAAAAACTGGAGCGTCAAAGTTTACTTTGACCCGACTTCGAAAATAACACCTGGAGCGTCAAAGTTTACTTTGACCTAACCGTAAATATGACAAAGCAAGCTTTGTCGCTCCGCCACGTTTTCACATTGGATCATCCAAAACCGTCACCGCTCTTATCGGTGAATATGGCTCTAGTTTACCCGCAGCCTATCCCAAAACCATGCAACTTTTCACCCCCCATCGTCCCAATTGCGTCCCAATTGCGTCCCACTTGGGCTGGGTTATAATCAGTGCATTGCGGTACCAGTCCTGGCGGGGAGTAGGGAGTAAGAAGTAGGGAAAAAACCCCCTGCTTCTCTCGTATCTGGCCAGATTGCAACTCAATGTCATTAAGATAAGCCCCCCGGCCCCCCAAAGGGGGGAGAAAGCCGTCAAATTCCCCCCTCTGGGGGGTTAGGGGGGCTAGCGTCGGCCACTAACTTCATGACATTGGATTCCAACTCGGGTTAGTTATATTTCTTGGAGAAGACGGATGTCTCAACTAGCTCTATACTTTTTGGGTACCCCCCACCTCGAACGCGACGGCGTGTCGATAACCCTCAGTCACCATAAAGCCACGGCGCTGCTGGCCTATTTAGCCGTGACCCGACAACCCCACACGCGCCAGGCTCTGGCGACCTTGCTGTGGCCCGATCACGACGCGGCCAACGGACGGGCCGGGGTGCGCCGCATGCTGTGGGTTTTGAACAAAAGTCTGGGGCAAGCGTGGCTGGAGGCCGATCACGAGACGGTGCTGCTGCCGTCTCGGCCGGGTTTGTGGCTGGATGTCGAGCGATTTCGGGCGCTGCTGGCCAACCGCCGCCAGCACGGCCACGCCCTGAGCGAACTCTGCCCGGCCTGCCTGGCCCCGCTGACCGAAGCTGTGGCGCTGGTTCGCGGCGATTTTATGGCCGGCTTTACCCTGGCGGATAGCCCCGACTTCGACAGTTGGCAAGCCTTTGAAACGGAAAGCCTGCGCCGGGAATTGGCCGGGGCGTTGGAGCAGTTGGTGCAGTTGTTGAGCCGGAGCGATGACACCTACGAGCCGGCCATCAGCTACGCTCGCCGCCGGCTGGCGCTCGATCCGCTGCACGAGCCGGCCCACCGCCAACTGATGCAGATCTATGCCTGGGCCGGTCAAGCGGCGGCGGCGTTGCAGCAGTATCAGAGCTGTGTCCGGGTACTCGAACAGGAGTTAGGTATAGCGCCCTCAACTGAGACGACGCTGCTGGCGGAGGCGATCAAAGCCAATCGACTCCCACCCCCGCCCGGCTCGCTTGGGCCGGCCCCCGTGGCTGTGACCGCCTCCGCCCAACCTGTAGCAGCGACCGCCCCGGCCCCACCCGCCGCCGGCCCGCCGCACAATCTCCCGGTTCTGGCCACACCCTTTATCGGCCGGAAAGCCGCTCTGGACAACCTGGAGCAGCGTCTGGCCGCCCCGGATGTACGGCTGATGACCATCGTTGGGCCGGGCGGCATCGGCAAAACCCGGCTGGCCCTGGCCCTGGCCGAACGGTACATCCAATCCCCCCAATTCTCAACGCTGTGCGCCGATGGGATTTACTTTATTCCGCTGACGCCGCTGCGATCCGATCAGGCCATTGTCCAGGCCATTGCCGAAGGCTTGGCCTTACCCCTGACCGCAGCCGGCGAACCGGCCACACAGTTGTTGACGTATTTACGCCACAAGCAGATGCTGTTAATCCTGGATAATTTTGAACACATCCTGACCGGCGCGCCGTTAGTCGGCCACATCTTGCAAACCGCCGGCAGCGTGAAAATTGTCGTCACCTCGCAGGAGCGGCTCAACTTGACCGAGGAAAACCTGTGGCAGATTGGGGGCTTGAACTTTGCCGGGTTAACCGGGGTTGAGGAAGCGCTGGCTTATGAGGCCGTGCAGCTCTTTATCCAGCGCGCCCGGCAGGTGCGGCCCGATTTCACCCTGCAAGCTGAAGATCTACCCTATCTCGAGCGCATTTTGCAGGGAGTATGGGGCATGCCGCTGGCCATCGAGCTGGCCGCGGCCTGGTTGAATATGCTGTCGCTGGCCGGAGTGGCCGGCGAACTCAGCCACGGGCTCGATTTGCTGGAGAGCGAACTGCGCGACGTACCGGATCGGCATCGCAGTATGCGGCTGGTCTTTGATCACTCCTGGCAGCGTTTGGCCGAGGCCGAGCAGACGCTGCTCAAAAAGCTGTCGGTTTTTCGGGGTGGGTTCAGCCGGGAGGCGGCCCAACAGGTGGCCGGAGCGTCGCTGCGGCTGCTGGCCGGCCTGGTCAATAAATCCTGGCTGATCAGCCGGCCCGACAGCAGCCGCTATGAACTGCACGAGTTGATCCGGCAGTATGCCGCCACGCGGTTGCAGGCCGAGCCGAAAGAGGACCAGGCCACCCGCGACCGGCACAGCCGTTACTATCTGACGCTGCTTCAGGGCCACGAGACGGACATGAAAAGCAGCCGCCAAAAAGAGACGGTGGCCGGCCTCAACGCCGACATAGACAATATCCGCAGCGCATGGGATACCGCCATCGCGGATGAAGCGCTGGATCGGCTGCACACCGCGGCCTATCCTTTATGGTATTTCTACAATTTGCGCGACTCGCTTCAAGAGGGAGAACAGGTCTTTGAGTCCGCCACCGAACGCCTGCAGACGCAACTTGCCGCCAGCGAGTCTGATCAAGCCGCGCCGGATCGAGCGCGGTTGGCCGGGACGCTGGGCGAACTACTGTCGCATCAAGCGCAGTTTACCTTCCGGCAGGGCC
>JAGRCC010000421.1:1539-1740 GCA_020433785.1 Anaerolineae bacterium | reverse complement strand
TATCGGGGGGTCGTCTACTGGCTGATGGGGCAATTTGAGGAAGCCTGGCCCTATTTGAATGAAAGCCTGGCTATGACCCAAACGCTGGGGGATGAGTGGGGTCAGGTGCAGAGCCTGGGTTTTATGGGCATGATCGCTCAAGCGCAGGGGGACCACGACCGGGCCTACCATTATCTCAGCGACAGTTTGGCCCGGTCTCGG
>JAGRCC010000421.1:0-1390 GCA_020433785.1 Anaerolineae bacterium | reverse complement strand
GTGACGCTGGAGCAGATGGCCATCGTCACCCAAGTCAGCGGCAACGAGGCGGAAGCACGGCGATTATTGGCAGAGAGTATTGACCAGTTTCGTGACGTGGGTGATACGTGGTTTTTGTCTCGTACGCTCACCCTGGCCGGCTACTTGGCCCTGGCCGTAGGTGAAGTGGAGCAGGCGTATGATCTTTTCCGCCAGGCCGGTCAGGTGGCCGTGGCCACCCAAGCGCCGCCGAATATCCTGGCGGCTCTGGCCGGGCTGGCAGAATGGTCTGCCCGTGGTGGTCAGCCGGAACGGGCGCTGGAGATAGTCCTGCACGTTCTGCGCCATCCGGCCGGCACCCAAGACGCCAAAGACCGGGCCGAAACGCTGCGCACCGAGTTAGCGGCGCAGCTTACGCCCCAGCAGGTGGCGGCGATTGAGGATCGGGTTCAAGCCGGGGATTTTGAAGCGATGATGCAGGAGGTTTTGGGGTAAAGTTGCCCTTAAGCCGGTGGACCGCCGATGGCTGACCGCCGACCGCCGTTGAACAGTTAGGTGACTGTCACCTTATAAACCTGAGATCGGAAATTCATGTCCTCCATGTCATTTCGGAGCGCTAGCGAAGAAATCCCTGTGACAATACCAGGAAAAGTGATTTGGCTGGGAAAATTTGAAGCGACACCGTCAAATTTCCCCCTGCGAATGCTTCGTTATGACTATGTCTGAGGGATTTCTCCGCCTTCGGCTGCGAAATGACATACTCAGTTCTAATTATCGAACTCAGGTTATATCGTTATCAAAGCGGCCGGGGGTTAATCTTAATCGCTGTAGTGCCGTTGGTCGTGGACCCGTCGCCGTTAGTGGTCGTGCTACCATTGGTGGTCGCGCTGTCAGCCGTTGATGTCGTGCTGCCGGTCTGTACGGCGGCCTCACTATCGCCGGCGGGGCTGTCGCCATTAGCGGCGGCGCGGCGCTGGCGGTAGATCACGTCAAAGCCCCACTCCCGCAGGCCGGGCGCCAGGGTGGAGTTATAATCGCGCCAGACAATATGATGCAGGGCCAGTTGCAGGGTATTGTACAGCGCCTCGGCCACGGCCAGGTTATCGACACGGCTTTGCATCCGCGTGGCTTCACCGGCGTCACGGGTCGCTTTGTTTCTTTGCAACTTATCGTACAGCGCCACCACTTCATCTAACGCAGGCCGCGCAAACTGCTCTTCGGGCGGGCGGCTTTGCTCTTTACTGATGTAAGCCGCCAGCGCCGCCAGCCGCTGATTACGCTCTTTCGGTTTGCGGATGTTGCCCGTCTTTTGGCGCAGTTCAAAGCCCCATTCCTGGGCCACCTCCAAATTGTGTAAAAAGGTGGCTTTCAGCGTGGCCATAATCTGCTCGATAGTACTATTCAATTGTTC
>JAGRCC010000420.1 GCA_020433785.1 Anaerolineae bacterium | reverse complement strand
GATGCCCGCTAAAAGCATGCGGGCATGACCGGCCCGAAAGTTTCGTTCTCATTCTGTTTTCACTATAAAATAGTAAAAGACGCAAGGGACGCCACGGAAAATATAAAAAGACGTTGGCGACGTTAGCGTTATTGCGCCCCTTGCGTTTAATTTGCTGGTTCAACATCTTGTTTTATTGGGCAAGACGTCAACCGTCAGCTTGGGCGACTTACGCTCCCGGCAGATGTTTTTCAATCCACTCAATGATATCGGCCATAACCTCTTCCTTTTCAAGGTCATTGAGCATATCGTGATAATGCCCTTCGTAAAGCTTCAGCGTCTTATCCGTTGAGCCGGCCATCTCATAAAAGTGCTGGCTGCCGGACGGTTTGGTCGCCTTGTCGGCCGTGCCGTGTAGAATCAGCACCGGCAGCGTAATCTGCGAAAATTCCTCGGTGAGTCGATGCGCCCCATTAATTAAAACCTTGCCTGTCTGCGCCGGCTGCGATTCGCGCATAATCAGCACGTCGTTGTTCATTGATTCGACCACGGCGGGGTCGCGCGAAAAATCTTCGTTTTTAAGGCTGAACACGTGGGTATGCGGCGTAATGTAGCTTAACCCTTTCAAAAACGAGAGCACCAAATCCGGTACGGGCAGCTCATAGGCGAAACTTTCGCAGATCAGCCCGTCGATCTCACTTTGATGGTCGAGCGTGTAAGTACAGGAAATGACGCCCCCGGCGCTGTGCCCCAGCACAAAAACCGGCAGCCCCGGCTCCTGCGATTTCGCTATATTAACCAACGACGCCACGTCGTCGGTGTAGTCCTCCATCTTCTGGACATAGTAGCGTTCGCCCTCCGACCGGCCCCGGCCGCGCAAATCCAGGGCATACACCGCCAAACCATCGGCCACCAACTGATCGGCCACCCACAGGTATTGACCGCTGTGCGAATTGAATCCATGCACAATCACCACCACCGCCCGCGGCTGGCCTTCCGGATGCCACGACCGCGTAAAAATCTTCAGACCACCGACGCCTTCAAAAGATGATTCGTTCATTGTTTTGTCTCCTTCTTCTTACGCCCTAATCCTAAGTAGGGACATTGGGCAGCAACTTGAGTAAATAAAATGATTTAGGAATTAGCTACGCTTTGATAAACGCCAGCAAATCGGCGTTGAACTGATCTTGATGGGTTACAGTCAGGCCGTGATCCGCGCCCGGATAGACCTTCAGCGTGCCTTGAGGCACAAGCTCGATGGAGCGCATCGCCGACGCGCCGATAGGCACAATTTGGTCGTCGTCGCCGTGAATGATCAACGTCGGCACATCCATCCGCTTGAGGTCCTCGGTGAAGTCCGTTTCGGAGAACTGCGCGATGCAGTCATAGGCTCCCTTAATGCCGGACATCATCCCTTGCAGCCAGAAGTAGTCACGCACGCCCTCCGATACCTGCGCCCCCTCCCGGTTGTAACCGTAGAACGGGATGGTCAGCTCTTTGAAGAACTGCGACCGGTCGTTAAAGACTCCCCGGCGAATCCCGTCGAACGCCTCGAGCGGCAGGCCGCCCGGATTATCCTCCGTCTTCAGCATTAGCGGCGGCACCGCGCCCACCAACACCACTTTGGCCACCCGCGAGGTTCCGTGCCGGCCTACGTAGCGAGTCACTTCCCCGCCGCCCGTCGAATGCCCAACCAGCACCAAGTCCCGCAAATCCAGCGCTTCGATTACCTCGGCCAGATCATCGGCGTAGGTGTTCATATGGTTGCCGTGCCAGGTCTGATCCGAGCGGCCGTGGCTGCGCCGGTCGTGGGCGATGACCCGGTAGCCCTGCTGCCCCAGGAACAGCATCTGGCCGTCCCAGGCGTCGGCGCTCAACGGCCAGCCGTGACTAAAGACCACAGGTTGACCAGACCCCCAATCTTTGTAGTAAATTTGCGTACCGTCTTTTGTGGTGATCCTGCTCATTGTTTTGTCTCCTTTGAGAATAGCCCTCACCCCCAACCCCTCTCCCTCAGGGAAAGGGGAGTCGCGCCAGCAACAGGGTGAAGTAAAAACACAATTTTTATTAAATAGGGATTGACCAGATCCCTACGACGTCTCTATGCCCTACGCCCGCTCCTTTACCGGGCGAACGCCTGGCGCAGCGCCGCCCCGGCCTGGGCCACAGCCGCCCGGGCGGCCGGCGTTTCCGCCAGCGCGTTGAGGATCATAAAACCGTGGATCGTGCCCAGATAACGGGTAGCCGTAACCACCACCCCGGCCTCGATCAGCTGGCGGACATAGGCTTCGCCCTCGTCACGCAGCACATCATTTTCGGCGGTGATGACCAGAGCCGGGGGCAAGCCTTGCAACTGCGTTACCGACGCATGTAAGGGCGAAACGGTTGGCTCCCGGCGCTGATCGAGGCCGGCATAGCTGTCCCAGGCGTACGCCACGCTGGCTGCTGAAAGCCAGTAGCGGCCGTCGCCAAATTGGTGGTAGGACGCGTAGCCTGATGGCTGGGCGTCGGTCGCCGGATAAAATAAGGCCTGAAAATCGATCTTAGGCCCTTGGCGCGCTTTAGCCAGCATCGTCACCACCGTTGCCAGCGTTCCGCCCGCCCCATCGCCGGCCACGGCCAGCCGCGAGCTGTCAACCCGGATGATCGCGCCGTGTTCCGCCACCCACGTCGTGGCGCTGTAAGCTTGCTCAACGGCAATGGGATAGCGCGCTTCAGGCGAACGATCATAATGAACAAAGATGATAGTGGTCTGCGTGGCGTTCACCAGCTCGCGCATCAGCCGGTCGTGAGTGTCTGCATCGCCCGTGACCCAGCCGCCGCCGTGGAAATAAATCACGCCCGGCAGCAAGCTGGTGTTACCGGGCGGGCGAATAATCCGCAGCTCGATTGACCCGGTCGGGCCGGTTTGTATCGTCATCTCTTCAATCGTCGCCGGGAGCTTGACGATATGACCGGCGGCCTGAAGCTGCAAAAACTGGCGGCGGGCATCGACCGGATTTAGCCGGTGGAGCGGCGTGTTACGCTGTGTTTCAAGCGAGCGTAAAAAAGCCAGCGTACCAGGCTCTAATACAGTCGATTGACTATCGCTGCGGTTATTCACGCGCATCTCCTTACTCTCCGGTTTGAACCCCGAATGACCACCCGGATGACTTAACGAAAATTGGACGAAACCTTTTACTATCACTACAATACAACAGTTAGCGATGTTTGTCAGTGTGCCCTGGTGCGCACTTGACCATGGTCTAAGTGTGCAATCGGTGTGCATTTAGGCGTCCTTTATCGGACATCAAGGGGAGTGATATGGCATCGAAGCAAGCTTACCCGATCCGCAATTATGCGGTTGGTCAATATTTGCTCACGCTTCGAAGCCGGGCCCAGCTAACGCAAGCGGCGCTGGCCGACCGTATTGGCGTTCACCGCCGTAGTGTGCAAAAGTGGGAAAGCGGCGAGACCTACCCGACCGCCGAAAACCTGCGCAGCCTGATTACCGTGTTACTGCCGCTGGGGGCCTTTACTCCGGGCCGGGAACAGGCTGAAGCCGCCGACCTGTGGCAGCAGGTGAGCCAACACGCCCCGCAGCCGCTGCCGTTCTTTGATCCGGCCTGGTTCGATCAACCGGCCGTCGCCGCCCCCCTCACCCGCCCCGATCTGGTCCCGGCCAGCCCCGCCGCGTTTCCGCCGCCGCCGGATAACGCCCAAACCCGCCGTGAACGGTCGATCACCCCGGCCCTGCCTTATATCCCGACGCCGCTGCTCGGCCGCCAGAACGACTTGACCAAAATAGCCCAAATTCTGGCTAATCCGGCCTGCCGCCTGCTAACCTTGCTGGGACCGGGCGGCATCGGCAAAACCCGTTTGTCGCTGGAAATTGCCGCCGATCGCAGCGGCGATTTCGCCGACGGCGTCGCCTTTGTCGCCCTGGCCGCCGTTAGTACGCCGCCGCAGATTGTATCGGCCATTGGCGACGCGCTTAATCTCTCCCTGGCCACACCGTTCGATCTGCTGGCCTATTTGCGCGAGCGGCACCTGCTGCTGCTGCTCGATGATTTTGAGCATCTACTTGACGGGGCCGGCCTCATTGTCGATATGCTCCAGGCCGCCCCGCGTCTAACCGTCATCGTCACCTCCCGCGCCCGCTTAAACCTGCAAGCCGAATGGTTGTTTGACGTTGACGGGTTAGCCTATCCCCCGACCGACTCGTTTGGCTGGAGTATCTGGCACGCCGAGACCAACCTGACCGACTACGGGGCCGTTCAGCTATTTATCCAGCGGGCCAGCCAAATTCAGCCGGACTTTCCCCTGTCTGAAGCCGATCTCTTGGCCATTGGGCGCATTTGCCAGCATGTGGCCGGTATCCCCCTGGCCATTGAACTGGCCGCCGCCGGGG
>JAGRCC010000419.1 GCA_020433785.1 Anaerolineae bacterium | reverse complement strand
TGCTGCTTGACCTCGACATTGACATTGATGTCGTCGCTGCCCTGCTCGACATCGGTGGTTTCAGCCAAGAGCACGTTCGGTATATGGCCGGACCAGCGGTCGTTCACAAAAGTCCTTGGTCAGAGACATTGCCAAAATGGATTTTCAAGGCCGTGTACAAGGATCGACTTGAACAGATTTTTGCAGAAGCCCAAAAGGGTATCAATGGCAAGTTAGCCATGCCAACCGAAGTAATGGCTTGCATGTATGCGGCGACAATGGATGCACCCTTGGGTCACGAATGGACCAATGTCTACCTCTGGTGCGGTAACATCGCCTTGACTAAACACGGCAAGATTCCCGAAGGACAAACTTACTGGGACATCGTTGGTCAAGAACCAGTCACGCTCAGTGAATATGTGCGCAAAGAATATCTTGAAAAACTGCAACGGGATATTCGTAGCACCGTGATCAAGGTTTCCGCCGAACGGGGCTGGAAGAAAACTCAAACCAATTCGGGTAGCTCCGGAGACGACAATGGTCAGCGAAACTCTGGCCGGGAGGATCAACCTGCTGCGGAAGTGGTTCAAGTGAGTTTGTTCGACTGAGGGCGTGAGCGTGGTTGAGGTCACGATTATTGTGGCCAACGGGCTTGGCTTGATCGCCATTGACCAAGCCAAGCCCAATCTCTCATATTATGCTAATGTAAAAAGAATGACAAAATCGATTGAAGTAAATTCGGACGGACAACTGAACAATCTGTCTCGAAAAGAAATGGAGCTATTACAACGGGCTGATCGAGGCACGTTGCCTTGTCCTCGATGTAATGAGCCTCTAAGCGGTCACATGCTCCACGAAGCAGGCGTTTACCAGGGCGTGTTATTACTCTGTTTAACAGCGGGTTGTGGTTTCCGTGAGTATTGACTCCACAAGAATATAAAAAGCTGGTCTCGTGGATTACAGAAGGTCTGAGAAGACATTTTAAGAAAGGATATCAAGAATGATGCAACCGCCTTTATTGCCCAAAGACAAAACCGATGACGATAATGATGAATTATCACCTGAGGCCCGAAGACGTTTATGGCAATGCTATCAATTGCTCCTGGAATTGGCTGATGAAGCTGAACAAACGATACGTAATGACGAATTGGCCGACAATAAGGATGTAGAAGTTACCACTGACGCTACTCTCGTGGTCGTACTCCATAACGATGAACCGCCACGCGAATAGGAAAAACGGATGTGATTATCGCTTCATAAATACGCTACTGTAGATGAGCCGTTAATTATGTCGCCAATGATTTGCGCATTGCGTGCAATGCGTGTAAACTTTCGTTATGAGTACACAATCCAACAAATCAAATTCAGATGGAGGTAAGAAAAAGATGGTGACAACTTCGTTCCGATTGCCTGCCGAATCTTTAGGGGCAGTCAAAGATAAACTGGGACCCTTCGGGGTTCCTAGCAAGATTTTTAGGGTCTTGGTGGAAATGTGGTTGGATGACAAAATTTTGGTAACAGATGACGATATAAAAAAATACGGCGAGTAAAGGGGGCACATAAAGAGAGCCCGTGAGTGCTTGATCTTGGCGGACTGAACACTCACGAGCATACACTTCCCTAACATAACGCTCTAAGGAGATTCATTATGTCAGGTACAGCTATTGTACCATCGGCTTCGGATTCCCAAAAAAAGTACAATCGCATCATTGCTTGGGTGACAGGCTTGCTGACGTTGAGTGTGGCAGTTCTGTCCTTTTTGCTGTCTTTTACGGCCTTAGTTGATTTAGCGGCCCAACACCGCATTGGCATCCCCGTCTTATTTCCCCTAATCGTCGAGGCTGGCGTCGTTATCTTTTCCCTTAATGCGATGTACCGTTCGCTGCAAGGTGAACGAGCCCGGTGGCAGTGGGGGTTGGTGATCGGGTCCGCCTTATTAGCCGGCATCTTCAACGTGCTGCACGCCCCATCGGATGTGGTGTCCAGAATTATGGCAGCAATGCCCAGTTTGTTCCTCGTCCTCTCGTTCGAAACCTTCTTAAGTCAAGTCAAATATGCCGTCCAACGTTCGGAAACGGTCCGAACCCTGGCCGAACTGGACGACCTGATTACGGCCAAACAGGCAGAATTTGAACACTCGTCCGCCGAACTTGGAAACCGTTACCAGACGACCAAACAGGAACAAGAGCACATGCTCGAACAGTTACGGACAGACGCTGCCCAGCTAACGGCTGACATCGAACTTTTGCGTACGGAACAGACTGCGCTGTGTTCGGAGATAGAACGCCTTCGGGAGCAAAAATCGGTGATTCTCGCGTCCGAAATGGGCACACTGGACGAAGCCAACGCCGTAAGATCTAGCAAGAAGACCCAGGCCAAGAATGACCTCCTCGACTTTCTGGTCAACCATCCGGACGCCACGCTGCGGGAAGCCGGAAACGCCATCGAACGATCCAAATCGACCGTGTCTGACTATTTGTCCGAGTTAGTTGATGAGGGTCAGCTGGTCAAACACGACAATGGCTGGGAGGTTCGGGATGGGCGTTAAACCGGTAACTATTTTGCAGCAAACTCGGCTGGCGGTGACCATCTTAATCGAAGATGATAGCGGCGGACTGGAATTGACAATCCAACTAATGACCAAGCTGTTCGTCTGGTTGTGGCGATTGGTCCGAACGATGGCTAAGGTTCAGCGTGAGTTCAGACTGTTGATTAGTGACATCGCTGAGGCCGCGGTCTTTACTTACAAAGTGATGACTATCTGGTTAGTCGCTCTGGCCTATGGATTGGGGATCAAGCTATGAAGAAAATGCTTATTCTCATCATAGCCATGGTCACCATCATTCTGGTGATGGCCTACTACGAAACCATTCGGCCAATCGTGCTGACCGTGGCCATCTTATTGGCGGTATTGGTCGTGTTGGGTGTTGGCTTAATCTTATTTCTGGCCATCTGGCAATTCGTAGAACGGGTCAAATTGTTGCGGGCGCAGCGAATTGAGGCGGAGAAACAAGCGCACGTCTTAACTATTACAGCCGGCAATCAAGTGTTTGTGCGTGATACCGACCAGCGGGCCACCTGGCGACTGTTACATCTGGAGGCCCGCACCTTGGTTAATCAAACCGCTCCCACCCCCGATGACCAAGAGCTTCAGCGCTGGCAAATCTTCAATATGCCCTCCTCACCCGCTAGCAAAGTCTTAACTGCTCTACCCTCCCCTACTCCAATTGATCTAATGATGGCTCTGGACAGCGCCCAATGCGCATTGATTGTGGGCCAACGTGGCAGTGGCAAAACCACGGTTTTACAGCATGTGATCGGTCGTCGTTTAGGAAAAGCTCATATCTTGGTCTTGGACCCCCACAGTCACCCGACCCGCTGGCCATCGGGGTGCCAGGTGGTGGGCACTGAACGAGATTTCGTCAAAATCGAGATGGCCTTGAGGGGGCTATTGGCGTTAATGAACAAACGCTATCGAGACATCGGTAAGGGACTGGTGGCCGAAGGTGCCCACGAGCCGGTGTTGGTAGTGATTGATGAGTGGCGGGCGATCGTTTTTCAGCTGGGCAAGCCTGCGGCCGACATCATCAAGACACTGTTGGCTGAGTCTCGAAAAACCAACATCGATGTATTCATCGGTTCCCATTCAGAACGGGTCAAAGCCTTGGGCATCGAAGGTGAAGGTGACCTCAAAGAAGGCTTTGTAATGGTCAGATTGACCGTTAACAAACTAACTGGCGAGCGCAAAGCCACGATCGACTACGGTGATGGGGAGATGCCGACGACCCTGCCCGGACCTTTTCCGGTTAACCGTTCAAGCCAATCAGCTGTTGGAGGTCAGATAATTTCACTGGGCCCACAACCAACTGAGCAAGAACAACAAATTTTGGCGATGTACCGAAACGGGAAAAGTTTTCGAGCCATATCGAAAGCTGTCTTCGATGGCAAAGTCGGTCAGTTTTACAACGATAAAATCAAGGAAGTCTTAGAAAAATTCGGTGAGAAGTGAGAAATTCTCGGCGAGAAGCGACTATTTCGTCCGTTTCTAACTCCTCAGCCCAAAAATACACTTCGTTTAAATTAAATCTCGGCAAAAGAGGTTAAATAACTATGCCTAAAAAGGAATTTGAAAACACAGAGAGAAGCCTGCATCTAGAATTGACACCAGTTGATCTAGAACGGTTAAAGGCTGCTATCCGATTGATAGTTAATTACATACTCGATAGGTGCAATCTAGACGAACAAAACCAGCAAGGTGATCAGGATCAAGCGAAGAGGGCCTAAGTTGGGCAATGCTCTGTTATTAGCCAAATCGGAGAAAAGCTGATGTCAGAAAAGAATAAATCTTCATGGTTGAAAGAAGAATTTGAAAAACTAGCTAGTCACCAGGTCTTAGGAGACCCAAATGGCGAACCAGCAGCAGCATATCTACGGGTTTCCTCAACTGGTCAAGCTGAAGAAGGACGATCCGGTTTACCTCGACAATTGGCACATATTCATGAAAAAGCATATGAAACAGGTCTCTGTATTCCTTGGGAATATGTTTTTTTCGATGATCATTCGGGGTTTGAATTCGAAGATCGAGCTGATTTACAGGAACTTTTTGCTCTGGTTCACAATAGCCCAGGTTTTTCTCACATTGTGATTGAGTATCTCGACAGGCTGTCCCGCAATGCTGACTGGCATCAGGGGTATTTGATAGATCAATTACAAAAAGCTGGGCAAACGATAGTATGGTGGAAACCGTATAATTCTCGGATTGAACGGGCTGTCTTCGGCGCGATCTCTCAGGATGGCATGGAGCAGGCGATTGAACGAATGAAAGAAGGTACCAGGCGAAAAGCCCAGTCAGGTCGTGTAACAGCTAAAACCAGATCATATGGGTTTGACTTTGTAGACAGCCAGGGTCGAGGAAGAGATGATCCTGAGTCAAATTACCGAAAAGATACTCATTATGCTCATCATCCTGACGAAGCTCCAATTGTGAAAAGAGTCTATGAGGAGCTTGTACACGAAGGCAAGTCTTTGTATCAGATTGCTGAAGAATTCAACGTAGAAGGAATTAAAGCACATATACGAGCAAAATATTGGCATACCGGCACTCTCTCACAACTTGTGAGAGACCCGATTTATAAGGGCGAGTTTTACGCCAATAAGCGAAGGTTTGAAAAACGGTGGAATGCAGAAAAAGGTAAATTCACACTGCATCAAGTGAAAAAACCACCGAGCGAATGGATTTTGGTACCAGTTCCGCCCATCGTTGAATCGGAGCTTTGGGAAGCTGCGCAAAAAGTACTCAAAGCTAACAATCGCCGTTCCAATAGAAACTCTCGACGAAAGTGGTTGTTAACCGGATTTTTGACTTGTGCTTGTTGTGGGTACCGTCTAACCTCTTCACGTTGCAGGTATAAAGGCGGATTGGCCACCGCCTACTATTGCGTGAGCCGTATGCAGGTAAAAACGTTACGCGAAGAGATAGGTTGTAACAATCCGCTTATAAAAGCAAGCGACCTTGAGTCTGCGGTTTGGCAGGTAATCACCGAGATTATCTATAACCCGGAACTGGTCATAAAAGTGCTAGAAGAAAAATATAGCACGGAAAAGTTTGCCGAAAAACAGAAGCAGTTGGAGTATATTGAAGACCGGATTCGAGCCCAATATGAGGAACAAAAGCGATGGAATCAAGCATATGGAGCTGGATACTTGGACTTGACTGAGTGGGGCGAAAAGAAGCTTGTCATTCAACAAGAATTGGAAAAGCTTGAATCAGCGAGAGCTAAAAAGCGTATGCAATTAGCACAAAAAGAAGATCTAGAACGTCAAAAACAAACGGTATTGGCAGAGCTAACAGCGTTAAGGGAAAATAATTTTGATGATGAACAAGACTTGCTTTTTGAAACTAAGCGAAAAATTGTTGCTTTATTAGTGGATAATATTGTAGTTAATGGAATTGATCGAGTCTTTGAACTGTATGGTGTGATCCAAGCAACTCGAAGTTATGATGATTTTACGTTGGAATCTAACCTTTGATTTCGGACAGATCGGTGGCATAGGGCGGCGTCGCGCCGTTGCCGTTGAGCGAGAACGTCATTTCGTACGGGGCCAGCTTCTTGTGGCCGCTGAGGTGATCGATCAAATCCAGAAGTGACTCGACGGGATAGACGGTGACGCCGTCGATCAGGGCGGCTTGGGGCGCATCTTCGGCGGGGACAAAGAGGGTGGTGAAACCTTCTTTTTTGGCCTGGTTAGCCATCGGCAGCGCTCCGCTGATGTGCCGTACACCGCCATCGAGCGATAACTCACCCATGATGATGGCCGGCTCGACATCGCCGAATATCTGCTCGTTGGCCAGGAGGATGCCGATGGCGATCGGCAGGTCGTAGGCGGGGCCGGCTTTGCGGATATCGGCCGGAGCCAGATTGACGGTGACGCGGGCTGAGGGGAAGGGCAGACCGGAATTCTTGATGGCGGCTCGAACGCGCTCACGGCTCTCCTGCACGGCGGTATCGGGCAGGCCGACGATGGTCATCGAGGGCAGGCCGCGGGCAATATCGACTTCGACGGAAATAAGGACGCCTTCCAGACCAACCACGGCGCAACTGGTGACTTTAGCGAGCATAGGTGTTTCTCCTGTTGGGAATTGGGGTTTCTAGTCATCATTTATTGGTGTTTGCGCAGCAGCGTCTAAGAAGGTGAAGAATTGATTTAGATCGGCTGTAAGTGCAGCAAATACGTTGGGTAGATTTAGGAGTTACGCACTTGACATC
>JAGRCC010000418.1 GCA_020433785.1 Anaerolineae bacterium | reverse complement strand
GCGTCATCGTTGGGCAAAACGGTGACCTGGGCCTGGTTTTGGGTGATGAGGGTATCGACCACAGTCGGGATGTAGAACTCGCTTTTGGGTTCGCGGCCTTTTTCATCGAGAAACTGGACAAACAGGCGGCGTAGATGGCCGAAGATAGACGGGGTGAAGCCCCACAAGTTCATCGAGACGATCTCATTGCCGGTGAGGGGTTGAGACCGACCGGAGGCATCGACATATTTCGCACCGTCGCCGTCCGGTTCGATGTTGGTTACTTCGATAACGCTGTGGAGGTGTTCGTCTTCGATTTGACACAGGCCGCGAGCAACGCTGCCGAATTTGGAGAGCGTGTTGCGCAGCCCATAGCCGACCATGGCATACTGGCCGAGATCGGTGTCCTGGGCCTGACTCAAGAAGCGGCCCATCAACTGAAAGGCATTGGCCCCGTAGAAATCGTCGGCGTTGACGGCGCTAAACGGTTCATTGATGACGCTTTCGGTGCAGAGAATAGCGTGCCCGGTGCCCCACGGTTTTTGGCGCTGGGGGGGAACGCTGTATCCGTCGGGCAGCATATCGAGTTCTTGACAAACATATTCCACTTGAATTTGGCGGCCGAAGGTCCGATCAACCATTGCTTTGAAGGCATCGGCAAAGTCGGGCCGTATCACGAAAACCAGCTTACCAAAGCCGGCGCGAATGGCATCGAAAACGGAATATTCTAAGATCGGTTCGTTGTTGGGGCCAACGCCGTCTAACTGCTTGAGGCCGCCGTACCGGCTGCCCATGCCGGCGGCTAAAATGACTAAAGTCGGTTTCATTCTTAATTCTCCTTGGTGTGCCAACCAATTTCCAGGGTGTGGAGGGTTAATAGAAGGTATTCGGTCCTTGCTGCGCCACAGGCTTTCAACTGGGTGGCGCACGTCTTAAGAATGTCGACACTGTGCGGATCATAATGATCGGCCGGCAGCACCTCGATTAATTGAGCGAGGTAGCTAGCGCCTTCGGTCAACTGGTCTCTAGCCAGATTATCAGCACATGCGCCTGATGTCGATAACACTTTAGTCTCACTGTTGATTATTTTCTCAATTTTCCGCTTAAAGGCTGAGACTGCTTGCGCCGTCGCTGTCCCAAAATCGGCTCGGGCCTCGCGGTAGAGGTGAATAAAATGCCCTTCATCGCCGACCAGCCGGGCTAAGGCTAAGGTCAGTTCGCGCCGGGCGCCTTCGTTTTGCATATCATGCAGTAAGTGTAAAATTTGAGGGGTGGCTTCCCTGGCGTGCAAGTTGCCCAACGCCGAGGCATAGGCCATTTGCAGCCCTTTGTCCGGCTCACTCTTTAGCCGCTCCAAAAGCAGCGGAACGATGTCGGCGTCCCCCAAACGGCCCAACGCCCTGGCGCTGTTGGCCTGGATGGAATGGTATTTTGAATTCAACCCCTGGCGCAGCGTCTCAATGGCCATTTGATCGCCCACGCGACCTAAAGCCCAGGCGGCCATGTTACTAAGGGCCAGCTCCGTCCCGTTGAAGACATCGATCAGAGCCTGGGTCAAACGCGGATCGGGCCGGGTTCGCGCAATGGAGATAATGGCCTCGAAACGGACGTTGAAGCGTGGGTCGGCCAAAACCTCTAACAGTTCATCGACGGTGAAAGGGCTGCGGGTTTCGCCCAACCGCTCGGTCATCGCCACCACGTGGGACTCGTCTCGGGCGAAGTGATAGCCCACTAAGGACGTCATAGCCGATAGGGGGTTGCCCCGTAAGAACAGGCCGGCAAACTCTTCCACCGTCACCTGCGTATCCGATCGAACCCCTCGCAACGTAAAGAAGCTCAAAATGGCAAAGGTAATGCTTAACAAGAACAACGGGGTGTAAGCGTCAACGATAAAAAAATAAAAGTTGCCGGAAACGTTGGCAGAAAGCTGCAACACCTGTCCGGCAACCAATTGGCTGGTACCGCCGAAGACCCCCACACACGCAAAATAGAGGGCGGTGTATTCCGATCTTTTTTCCGGCGGCACAATGCTAACAAACAACAAGCGGGTTGAACCGATGACCCAGCCCATATCGGCGATGCCTTGCAGAAAGGCAATCGCCAGGGCCACATACAGGCTAACCGGGCTGTAACGCGGCATGAGCATAAAGAAAATGGGCAGCGAAGCCAGCAAGCAAATCCCCGACAACATAATCGGGCGGCTGCCGTAGCGGTCGGAGGTCCAACCCCATAGATAGGTTGACACCAACCCGCCCAGCAGCACACCGGTTTGGACCAGCACCACGTTGCCGCTGCTCAGACCGACCTCCTCCTGTAAAAAGAGCGGCACGAACGAGGTGAGCGGCACGGTGGCCAGGGTGATCAAGCCTACACCGGCCAGGAAAAAAAGCAGCCCTTTATCACCCAAAGCGGCGACCGTATCGCGAAACGCGGTTATGACGCCCCGCCCGACTTCGACCGGCGCTCCGCCCGGAACTTTGGTCACAGCCCACACTGCCGCAGCGCCGCAGAGTACGCCAATAATTATAAGGACCAGGTAGCCGGTTAAGCCCGTGGTCAAATCGAGGACGAAGCCGGCCAGGGTTACGGCTAAAAAACCGGCCAAGGTGGTAAACAGGTTGTTGGTGGCGGAATATTTGCCTTGAATCGATCGAGGAATATATTCTTGCGCCCAGGGATAGTAAGCGGTGACCACAATCGATCGAGTGACGGAAAACAGAATCACCACAATAGTAATGAAGAGTAGGGTGGTTTCCGCGCCTAAGTTAGAGACAACCCAGGGAGTCAGCAGCAGCAGCGCGGCAAACAGTAATCTGAGCACGCTAAAATGAATAAACGTTCGCTTGTAACCGTACCGGGCAATCAGCGGGGCAATGAACAGGGCAATCAGGCCGGTATAAGGCACCAAAGAAAGCAAAAAACCGATTTGGGATTTATCCAAACCCAAGGTATTTAAAAACAAGATAAAGACGGAGCCTAAAAAGGTCAGTTGAACAAAGGCGTTAACCAGAGCATTGCTCCCGATGCTCCACGGGAGCTTGCTTAGCTTTTCGGCATTGGTGATGGGTTGACTCATCGAAATTATTTCACATTCCTCAAAACATCAAGTCTCAATCTGGTTTCAAACATATAGCCATCGTCTGAAGGGATACCCAACTCATAAAAACGCTCCTTAAATTCCTTTCTGAGCACTTTTAGCATTTCCTGACGGCGAACATCAACATCGACAAAACTGTTAGCCATCTTTTTTTCATCGGCATAAAGGTGCTCAATCACAAAAAACTTCTCGGCGACCGGCGTCAATCCGACCTGTTCGGCCCGATAGAGCGTTTCATAAGCCTGGCGGCGAATTTCGGTTTCATCTTCAATAATTCGCAGCATCTCAAAGCCGGAACCTTCCGCTAATGGCTCCAGCACCAACAGCAGCGCTTTAGGCTTGAGAATACGCTGCGCCTCGCTGAGGGCTTTAAACATGAATGGTATCGGGATATGATGGAGACTAAAGGCAAAAATCACAACATCGGCCAAATCAGGCCCCAACGGCAGCAGCTCGCCCTGGGCCTGGATGTATTGGACACCGGGTTCCGGGGGGCGCTCTTTGGATTTCACCAGCGGCCTTGAAAAATATTCAACGCCTATCGCGCGCGCCCCTTGCCGGGCGCACCACCGCGCCAAGCTGCCTGTACCCGAGCCAACATCAACCACCGTTTTGCCCGGCATCGAGGTCACTCCGCCAATAATTTCAAATATCGACTCAACTTTTTGCATACGTATTCCCCTCCAACATAAATCGCCTCAGGCGAAAATAGCTCCTCCAATCAGGTCAGCGAATTGGTACGCCCTCACAGATTTTGGTATACTTTACCTTTGATGTTAATCCGTCGCAACTTAGTAGAGTTTTTAGAGTTAATGGCGTTTGTGGAACTCTATGAACTCTATGAACTTAATATTTAAGAATGGTGGAAAGTTTTCATGAAAGTTTTGTCACGGCTGCTGCTGGCGATGGTTTTTGTTTTTATCTTGGATGGTCTGACCAAAATTTGGGCAGAGCGATCGCTGACGCTTTATGAGCCGGTGCCGGTTTTGGGAGAATTTTTTCGGCTTACTCTGGGTTATAATACCGGCGTCGCCTTCGGGTTGTTTGCCAACGGCGGGGTCTGGCCGTTGATCATAACGGGCGTGATCATTGCGATCATTGCCGTTTGGTTTATTAGAGGGTTGCTAAGCGGCCATTTTTCACCCCACGCTGCCTGGCCGGTCGGCTTGCTGTTAGGGGGGGCCATCGGCAATTTTGTCGATCGCGTTATCGACGGCCGGGTGACCGATTTTCTAGATGTCGGTTTGGGGGCGGCTCGCTGGCCAACCTTCAATCTAGCCGATAGTTTCATTTTGATTGGTGTGGGTATTTTGATGCTGCTCTCCTTTAGTAATCAGCCTGAGAAAAATGATCACCGGCTAGATGGTTCCCCACCGGAAAGCGATCCGAATAGCCTGCCCCTATAACGAAAAAACTCCTATAGGCAATTAGACTCAAATGGAGTATAATGAGCCTAATTGACCTGTCTCAACAATTTAGGAAGAGAGCTGACCCCCATGCAACGGTACTTAGCCGGACTAATTTTCTTACTTGCAGTAAGCTTAGGTTTATCCGCCTGCCTCGCCGCCACGCCGCAACTATCAACCCCAATACCGCCCTCACCCACCCCCCACGTCGAGCCGGTCACCATTACTTGGGCCTATTGGGGCGATCCGTGGGAAGTTGAAATCAACGAACAAATAATCGAAGTCTTTGAACGGGATAACCCCGGCATCAAAGTGGAAACCTTTCATCGTTCCTGGAACGACTACTTTGAAGAGGTCCGGGCTAAGTTTGACAAAGGTGAGCCGGTGGCTGATGTGCTATTCTGGTCGCAAGCTCCCATTGATATTCCTAAAGGTTATTTCATGAATCTGGCGCCGCTGATGAAAACCGAAAATTATGATCTGGACGACTTTTATCAGGGGCTAATGACTCAATATCGGCTCAGTGACGATGCCATTTATGGCTTACCGCGAGACAGCGACACCAAAGTTATTTTCTACAACAAGCGTCTTTTTAATCGAGCCAACGTTGCCTTTCCCAAAGCCGGTTGGACTTGGGAGGAGTTGCGGGAAACGTCGCTGGCGCTAAAAGAGGCGGGCGTAGTGGAGTACAGTTTTGCCTATGAAGTGAACAACTGGTGGATGATCTGGATGTGGCAAAACGGCACGCCGGTCTTTGA
>JAGRCC010000417.1 GCA_020433785.1 Anaerolineae bacterium | reverse complement strand
CGCACCGCATCGCGCTTGCCCTCGGCTAGAGCCTCGCCTTCCAAGGCCCATGGCGCCCACAGCTTAACCGGTTTCGCCAGCCAGGCCGGTTTAGGCAGGCTGCCGGCAATGGTAGTTTGCAGAATAGGGTGGTCCATCGGTTTACCTCCGTTGGTGTATTGACGTAGATCTCGGCCAAAATTTCGCCATACCGGTCAAGGGCATGACTATTAAGGATATCTTAGTAAAACTGGATCAATATCCCACATCTCTTCAATCTGGCTCATCATCACGTTAAGTTACGTTCGGTCGTTCGTTGACATGTTAACGTTACCTCCTATTATTTTGTTGGGTGAAAAAGGGGTATTCTGTTAATCATACAACAAGATAACGGCAAAATCAATCACCGGCGATCTCACGCCTCGGCCGCCACGTAAGTAAACTACTCCGCGAAGGTCACGGGCGTTTTCCACCAAGCCGCCGTCGTCTCAGCATCCATTTCGAAAAAATGAACTTCGCTAGATTTATAGATCAATATCCAACATTAGTTCCTGCCGTCCGGCGCTCTCCAGGTGGGCGAGGTCGATGCCACCCATGTAACTTGTGGATCATCTAACCGAGTTTGGCCCTGGCTTGTCCCCTATACCTAAATTCCGCTTTGACACCTAGTTCAATTCTACTATAATGAGCGAAATCGTTCCCCAACGATGACCATTAACCCGTGGGTAGCTCATGACCATTCTCGTTTTCGGCAGCATTAATATGGATTTAGTTATTCGCACGCCGCGACTGCCGGCGCCCGGTGAAACTATTATCGGGCACGAATTTTTTACGGCAGGCGGCGGTAAAGGGGCCAATCAGGCTGTGGCCGCCGCCCGGTTGGCCGCGCCGACCAAGCTGATTGGCCGGGTGGGCGGCGACTCGTTCGGCGTTACCCTTCTGCAACAGTTAGCGGAGGCCAATGTTGATGTCGACTCGGTGTTTGTTGATGACAGTGTGGCCTCCGGGGTAGCCATTATTGCCGTTGATGATGCCGCGCAGAACAATATTATCATCGCCTCCGGGGCCAACAGCCAGGTCAACCAGACTGATCTGGAGCGCCTGAGCCACCAAATGCCTCAGGCAAAGGTGCTGTTGCTTCAGCTTGAAATCCCCCTGGATATGATTGTGGCCGCGGCTAAACTGGCTCGCCAGCACAACGTGACCGTCATTCTTGATCCCGCCCCGGCCCAGGCGTTACCGGCTGAACTGTATCCTCTGATCGACATTATCACCCCCAACGAAATCGAAGCCGGTCAACTGGTTGACTTTCCCATTAAAACCCAAGACGACGCGCAGCGTGCCGCCCAACGGCTGCTGTCGCGAGGCGTTAAAACGGCGGTTATTAAGCTGGGGGCGGTGGGCGTGGTCTGCGCCACCGCCGAGTCTGCCGATTTTGTCCCGGCTTTTTCAGTGCAGGCGGTTGATACCGTCGCCGCCGGCGATGCCTTCAACGGGGGCCTGGCCGCCGGATTACATGAAGGGCTGGCTTTACCGGAGGCGGTTCGCTGGGGCGCGGCGGCCGGCGCGCTGTCGGCAACCAAAGCCGGCGCTCAGCCGTCTATGCCTACCCGCGCCGAATTCGATGCGTTCCTGGCATCTCAATAATTCGGGGTAGGGTAGGGCAAACTTAAGTTTGCCCTACCCTACCCTGCTTTTTGAGATGATACTATTCCAGAACCAAGATACCTGATGGAGACTCATGAAACTGATCGTTGATACGGATGTAGGTATCGATGATGCTATCGCCTTATTAATGCTTCTGGCCCAGCCCGATATTCAACTATTGGCGATTACCACGGTTGCCGGCAATGTTTCGCTCGTTCAAGCTACCCAAAATATCAAAACTATTCTCGATATAGCCAACGCGCCGGCAGTTCCCCTGTATCAAGGTTGTGACAGACCGCTCATGCGCTGTGCGGCGCTGGATGCAATGGATATTCACGGCGACGATGGTCTGGGCGGGGCGGGTAGAACCGACTCGCAGCGACCCGTTAGCGATGAACCGGCCAGTTTAGCCTTGGTGCGGCTGGCTCGGCAGTACACCGGCCGGCTGACCTTGTTGACCCTGGGGCCGCTAACCAATATTGCAGTCGCCATTCGGCTTGATCCCTCGTTTCTCACCCATTTTGATCGAATCGTGATGATGGCGGGAGCGGTTGACGTGCGCGGTAATACCTCGGCGGTGGCTGAATTCAATATCGTGGTCGATCCGGAGGCGGCTCATATTGTGTTTGATGCGTGCCACCGCGCCGGGGTAACGGTACAACTGATTTCCTGGGAAGCGACGCTGGCCCATCCTTTGACCCCGGAAGCCTGGGCCGACATCATTGCCGGCGACTCGCCCGTGGCCCGGTTGACGCAAACCATGACCGATTTTCTCAATGAGCGCCGGGTCGAGTACAATGAGCCTCGCATCTTATGGCCCGATCCGCTGGCGGCGGCGATCATCTGCCGGCCGGAAATTATTCTCAGCCAGGAAGCGCGCTCGATCAAGATCGAGACCGGCCACACCCTGACTCGGGGCCAAACCGTGGTCGATTATCGTCGCCGACCGGACAAACCAGCTAATACGCAGATTATCCGAGAAGTTGACGGCCAACAATTTCGTGACCTGCTTAAAATGGCCGTTCATCATTTCGGTAACGCTTAATTTTACCGTAGAACAAGTCAGCGATTTGTTCTACGAAATCTATTTTATAGGAGTGCGACAGTCTCAAGTGAGACGACTCCGGCAATGAAAATTTTCGTAGGACAAACTTAAGTTTGTCCTACAAGACGTATTTTCAAGGGAGAAGAAGAGAAATGAAGCGAAATTTAGTTTTAATACTGCTGGTTCTGGTCACCGCCCTGGTTCTGGCCGCTTGTGGCGGCAGCGC
>JAGRCC010000416.1 GCA_020433785.1 Anaerolineae bacterium | reverse complement strand
AGGTATACGATCACGATCGTGATCGTAAGGTCTGCTGCGCCAAGGTATACGATCAGAGCTTTGATCACAAGGTCTAGCGCGCTAAGGTATACGATCAAAGCTTTGATCACAAGGTCTGCTGCGCCAAGGTATACGATCAAAGCTTTGATCACAAGGTCTGCTGCGCCAAGGTATACGATCAGAGCTTTGACCACAAAGTCTGCTGCTCCGAAGGAGAAGTTCAAGTGTCTGATCGAATTCGTTTAGGAACGGGAATTCAATAACTTGGGCATTTGTCATGCCGAGGAGGAACGACGAAGTCATCTCCCACCCGCAAAGGGGGATTGCTTCGCTTCGCTCGCAATGACATACACAACTTAATTAATTCTCATACAAGATAACCATTCAGGGCCATCAACCTTTCTCAGCGCATTCAGCGATCCAAACTTGCCTCCAAACGCGATACGCACCCTGTGGCTTCCGCTTGCTTTTCGGCTGTAACTTATGATAAACTTGATAATAGGGTTGGTACCATAATGGCCGTATGGGCAAATAGCCAGCAGTCAGCAAAACGACATAACGCCTCACTTTTGCATCGATATGGACTGAGTTTCATCGACATGCGAACCCTGTTCGCTTTTGGACTACCGTTTATCCTTTATCTATTAACCGCTGCTCCCACTATTTACAATTTCGACAGCGCCGAACTAACAACCGCGGCGGCAACCGGTGGGTTTATTCGGGCTACCGGTTACCCTTTGTATTTAATCGTCGGTTGGCTCTGGTCTCATTTACCCGTGGGTGATGTGGGCTACCGGATGAATCTGCTGTCGGCTTTTTGCGGGGCGGTAACAATTGCCCTGGCCGATCGTATTTTACGACGGCTGAAGGTAGGCCCCTGGGCGGCGTTCAGCGCCCTAGGGGTGTTGGCCTGTTCCACCTATTTCTGGGGATTATCGCTGATTGCCGAGGTGTATACGCTGCACACGGCCCTGATGTGTGGCCTACTGCTGCTGCTGCTGGCCTGGGGTGACCAGCCTACTCCGGCCCGGCTGGGAGCCGTGGCTTTTTTTACCGGCTTAAGCATGGGAAACCACATGGCCACGGTTCTGCTCATCCCCGGATGCTTGTGGTATCTTGTAACCGTAGCTCCCCGCCGTTTTTTTACGCTCAAATCCATAGCCGTGGCCGTTAGCGCCGGATTACTGGGCTTGAGTATTTACCTGTATTTGCCGCTGCGTTACAGTATCGCGCCCCTGCCGGCCTTTAATTACACCGGCCGGTACGATGCCTCCGGTACATTTTTTTCAATTGATCTGCGCACTTTATCGGGATTGTGGTGGCTTGTCTCCGGTCGGGCCTTTACCTATTTGATGTTTTCTTATTCCGGCAGCAATCTGTGGTCCGAAATAGAGCAGGCGGGCATTCAACTATCGCAAGCTTTTTTTGCCATCGGTGTTGGGCCAGGATTATGGGGATTGGCCGTACTGCTGCGCCGCAACTGGCGGTTGGGCGGCATGCTGCTGTTGATGTTTTTGGTGCACACATTTTTTTATATCAGCTATAGCGCCGGCGATAAAAAGACGATGTTCTTGCCGACTTATCTCATCTGGGCGCTATGGCTTGGACTTGGTTATCAATGGTTGCTGACCTGGATTGCCCAGGCGCCGGACTCGACGCCGCGTGAGGCGACCTTTTGGCTCAGAATAAGAGCAGGTCACGTTTTCAAGGCATGGGAAACGAGATTGTTTCAAACCATTATGCTGGGATTGGTTTTGTTGGCGTTAGGTTGGAATTGGTCCCAAGTCAACCAAGCGAAAGATTGGAGCGCCCGCATTCAGGGAGAGGCCATCTTAAACCGTGTCGAGGCCAATGCCCTGGTTCTTGGTTATTGGGGCACAGTCCCGGTTATTCAATATCTGCAAATTGTTGAGCGGCAGCGTCCTGATGTGCAAACCATTAATCGTTTTCTGATCGATCACCATGATATGGTCGAGTTAATTAAGCAAGAAAGTTCCCAGCGGCCGGTATACATTGATATCGTCCCCGTAGAACTGCGGGGGCAGGTTGATATTGAGGCTGATGGATTATTAAAAAGAGTGACCTTGCCAGCTACAAAGTAGCTTGGAAACCGCGAGATATCAAATGTCGAAATTCACGCGTTTATTAGTTGGTCTAGCTATTCTTCTGATGGGGGTAG
Organism: Anaerolineae bacterium; assembly: GCA_020433785.1. Next base: position 29,872 of record JAGRCC010000416.1, on the reverse strand, counting down.
TATTGCTGCCCGATACAGTCTTGCCGCTGGAGCCATTTAATTGGTCGGTCTTTAATCAAGCCTACGCCACCCCGGCAATGGCGGTATTGGGTAACGGACAGCTAATCGCCAACGGCGATACCACACCGGCGGTAGCGGATGACACGGATTATGGATCGGCCTTGATGGCCAGCGGTCAGATTACTCACACCTTTACTATCTCCAATAGTGGGACGGGTGACCTGTCCCTAACGGGTGTGCCGGCAGTGGGACTGACCGGAGCAAGCGCATTCAGTGTCGTGGGCCAACCCAGCAGCCCCATTGCCGCAGAGGCAACCGCCCCCTTTGCTATCCGTTTTGCCCCCACCAGCACGGGTTTATTGACGACCACGGTCACCATCAGCAACAGCGACAGCGCCAACAATCCCTATACCTTTGTCATCTCGGGTACAGGCACGGCCACCACCACAACCACCATAACCAGCGATGTACCTGATCCTTCAATTGTGGGGCAATCGTACGTTGTAACGGTCACGGTTACGTCAGGGGGTGGGACACCGACCGGTACGGTCGATGTGGATGATGGAGACGGCAACAGTTGCCTGATCACCCTCTCCGGTGGTACAGGTAGTTGCAGCTTGACCTCCACTAGCATAGGGGCCAAAACACTGACGGCTGCCTACAACGGCACGACTATCTTTGAGACCAGCAGCGATACGGAAGCCCATACTGTAGTGAGTTTTGATTTGGCGGTCAGTAAAACGGCTGATCAGACTATCGCGGGCAATACCAGCACCATTACCTACACGGTGGGGGTGCAAAATAGCAGCGCCATCAACGCTGCCGGTGTGGTTATCAGCGATGTCTTGCCGGCGGCGGTGAATTATGTGAGCGCCGCCACCACCAACAGCAGCACCTACAATGCCGCTACCGGTGTTTGGACGGTGGGCAACGTAAATACCAATACGGCTATAACGTTGACCCTAGTGGTTACTGCCAATTTAGGGAGCGAACAAGTGATCACCAATACAGCCGTGTTAACCGACTCGATCCCGGTGGATACAAACAACAGTAACAATTCGGCTAGCGCAGTTGTAAGCGGTGAGGGAGGGATTGTGCTTTACTTACCGCTCATCGTTAAGAAGTTCCCCCATGCGGTAGATTTGGAGGTAGTGCCGGGCAGTTTGATGGCCACCAGCACCAGTGTCACTCTACAGATTAGGAATAACGGGACCGGGCCGGTCAGTGACGCTTTTTGGGTTGATGTGTACTTCAATCCCAGCCAAACGCCCTCGCTTAACCAGCCGTGGGATACCATTGCGCCGGCCGGAGCGGTGTGGGGTGTAAATAAAACCCTCCAACCTGGCGAGGTTTTGACCCTGAGCACGGGGGGCAATTACTATTATCCAGACCTGAGCAGTAGTCAATTTATCACCGGCGCCACCGTGTACGCTTATGTGGATTCGATCAACTATGCCACGACCTACGGCAATGTGCAGGAGACCAATGAAAACAACAACCTCAGCCAGCCGGTGATCTCAACGGCCGGACGCGGCGCGGCGGTTATTTCATCGGCAGAACCCGCTGTGGTGGATGATCTGCCGCCGCGATAGAGTACAGCTTGTGAATATATCCCCAAAGTACGGCAGCCCGCCAAAGGGTATCCTCATGGGCTTTGCGCTTTACCCGGCTTAATAAGTTGACCTTCATCCAAATAGTAGATGTGGAATGACCCGGCGGCGTAGCCAAAATCCTGGCCGGTTTTAACTGTCTGCCACACCGGATGCCACTGTTGGGCTACCTGCTTTAAAGCGCTGTCTTCCGGCGTATACAACAAAGCGGGAACAAATTGCTCAACCCTGACCGATACCGCATACCAGCCCGCCTCAAGCGGGGTTTCCCACTTAAGGAGGCGTGCATCGGGAATGTAAGCCTGTATTTGTTTCTCCCCTGTGCCCGGATCAATGACATTGAGTTTTTTGATGTTATGTTGCTCACCATATTTGGCCAATTGAATAAAATTATCCTCTAACGAGAACACGAAGCGGGTAGGGTTAGCCTCGCCCAACCACCAGGTATTGGTTGCATTCATCCACAATGGGCTTAAAAGAAGCGCTTCGATCATCAGTAGACCTATGAAGACTCTGGCAACCGCCCGATGCTGGGCAAGCCAACAGGCTGCCGGCAAATATACGATGGGGATGATCGGGATTAGATGCCGAAAGCCTAAATTATAGTTAGAGGTAACGGCGACCCATAAGTACGCGCCGACCGTAACCAAAAGTAATAATATCTCAGCTGATTTTTGCCTGGGAGGTTGGCCTGTGAATTTGCCGCGCTTAAGAAAATAGAAAACCGCAAATAGACCGGTCAACAAAATGACTAATGGCACTCTTATCAAAAACAAGGCCGGAAAGTACCCATATCGCCCCCAATAACTGACCTCACCAAAGGCGTAAACGGGGTATACGCCGATTGAGTTTTGGGTATAAACGCCTAACATGCCCGTAATCCATTGCGCCAGAAAGGGATCTTTTGACTCAACCGCGAGCAATAGCGGTTCAAAACCCTGCATTTGATCCCGAACGACCATCGCTTGACCATGGGTATAGGTGCGGATGGTCATCCGTCCGACTTCCTGAGTATAGTTCCAGTTGATAGCCCAGTAGGATAATTCCAGGACGATCCAGGCCGATAAAATAATTAGCGATAATCGTCTTACCGAAAACCAATAACTTCGAGCCGGTGGTTTGATTAGAATAACGGCGATCAAAATGGTTGGCAGCAACAAAAGACCTGAGAATTTGACCGAAACAGCAAAGCCAAAGGCTATCCCCACAACCACAGCGCTGTCATAACTTTTTGTTTTCAGCAGCCGAAATAAAGCGAGTAGCGTAAGCAAATATCCCAAACTTACGGCGGTATCTGTTTGTAATATGGTCAAAGTGGGAATAACACTAAACGAAAACGCGACTAAACACAGCAGAATGATGCCGGTTGGCCAATGTGCAATATATCGCCCCAGATAGTAACAACCGGCCAAAAAAGGGATGACAAAGAAAATCAACGCCATATATCTGGCGCGGATTGTAGCCCGGCGAATCAGTAGCGCATTGGCGTGGATGTTGTCAATAGCGGCTAAAATATTTTTTACAGGAACGGGTTCGGTTAGCAATGGTTCATCAAATAGCAACGGAAAGGTCATGATCGTTTTGACTAGGGGCGGATGCTCCAAATTGAGTCGGTTCTGTCCGACTCGCCAGCCTTGATAGCCAGCGATCAGGTGGTAGGCGCCATCACCACTCAATGATTGCTCATGAATGGCGACAAGCTGAAAGCCAAGTGCCAGCAGCATAACAACAACGATTACGATAGTATGTAGGCGGCTTGATTGGAGATTTATCATCGATGTTTTTGCTTACTAAGGATTATATCTAAGCAAGGTAACGGGGGATATTTTTATCGTAAATGGGATCATCTAGCGTGGATACAAATCGTCTAACTTTTCAACCCGGGTTACGGTGTATCCTATCCCGTCCGGTTGAGAAATGGGGTCTTTAATGGACATCTCAAAAACCACCTCAGGCGCGTTTTCTCCCGTTACCTCTATAATGCGGGCCCATTTACTGTTGTCGGCAGCGCCTACGTCTTTATTCAAATCGCTTACACGGGCGCCGTCAGCGATTAAAATATTGCCGTTTTCCAATAGGTCGGCCTCACTAAGAATTGACGAATAAAACGGCTGGCTGTCTCGAAATTCCCAAATTTGAGACGCAGACCAGGTTTGTGGGTTGGGATTTGAGTCATCTAGCCGATATTGAACCACCCGGCTGTAAAGCTGATTGGCATCTTGGATACCATTTCGATTGGCGCCGTTATCGAACATGAGTAAGGTGTTGTCATCTAACATTTTGACGGCGTGTTGTTGAACCGGCCAAAGACCATCACCTTGTAGTAAAAAATCGCCATCCTCACCAAAACGCCAAATAAGTTTGCCCGTTTCTCGACTAAATTTAATAATCCAATCTTGATGCCGTAACGACATAAGAATGGCGTCATCGGTTTCATCATAAAATATGGCGTTACCGTGCGTCCAATCGCGGGGCGCGTCGGAAACATCGGCGTAAATCAATTTATAAAAGAAGGTGGCTTCAAAACCGTGTTTGATGCGATGGGGGTCAATCATATCAAATACCGACCAGCGGTTAACCAGCCGGCCTGCGGGGGTAAATTCCACCACGACATCGCCCACCAAATCATACGAGACGGGCTGGTTATCGTCATCGACATACCCGTCGATGGTTCGCATCTCGGTGCTTAACGCCAGCAGATTACCTGAGGGCATCTCGATAAATTCATGATGAAAGTGATGTAAGTCCGAGCTTAAATCCGCCGGATGCCAGACATGAACAACTTCTCCAAAGGTGTTGATTTCAACGGCTCGATCAGGGGGGCAAAGATACAGCAAGGTGCCACGGCGCGTTTGCGTAAAAAAGTTAATGCGACAATTTTCTTGGTGATACCAAACAACGTGACCGGTTTGATCGACGCCGACCAAATAGCCCCACTGCAAATCGGGGTTGGGCGTCCAACGCCCCGGATTAAAAAGGGTGATGCCCGGCTGCATCGCCTCCGGTCGGCTTGAAAGTAGTTGTAAGGGGGGGAAATCCTCCGGGAGTGGGTCGGTTTGTAGCGAAATTGAGCGTTGTTGGGTCTGACCGGTTTCATCGGCAGCCATAAGTGTGATGGTATAGGTTTGTTGGGGGCGCAATCCAAGGATATGAATAGTATGCTCGTGACTCATGTCGGCATTTGGGGGAACGGTTACCGAGTGGGTATCATTTTGCACCAGAACTTCGGCCACAGCAGGGATCGAGGTGTTGAATTTTAAGATTGCGCTCAAATGGTTCTGAGTGGGAATGGTGATGTGGATATTTTGAATGTGAAAGGGTTCCGGTGGTGGCTGGCGGCAAGCGGTAATCAGCCACACGAGTGAAATCAACCACAACGAACAGCTTATTTTGTGGGTAAACATCGCCGTTTTCTTGGATGCAAGCTTATGCATACGACCTCGTATACCAAATTGTTCTGGGCAGAATGTTTGTCATTCGAGCACAGCAACTTCATTTGAATAGCGAGTCTCGTTACCGTTGCGATCGATGGGCATCACGCGAAAATAGTAGGGTGTTTGATTAAGGCCGGTAATAACGGTTGTATTTTCAAAACCGGTTTTGATTTGCGTGTTAATTAGGGTAGTGGGTTTGGGTGCGGCCCCGCCGTAAATGTGATATGTGGCAATCTCGGTCGCGCCATTCCAACTGTACGATAGGGTAGCGGTTGCTCCGTCAGTTTGAACCACTAATGTGGGCCGGGTGACGGGTTGACCTTGCCAGGGAAATCGAAAGGCGCGATAACTGACATTAGGGGGGGCAAAGGTTAGCTCAAAGACTTTAGTGCCGTCGGGGTTGACTTCCGTTACATTGGGCGGTCGGACATTGTCCCAACCGGCTTTCTCGTCGCTATTGGGGCCGTTGCCCCAGCCGATTAAAATGTTGCCGTTAGATAGCCGTTGGGCACTTCCTAAAGCCGAGGCGAATATATCGGGTTTATTTCGATATTCACTAATCAAAGTAGCCGTCTTATTAATCTCATCAAGCTGATACTCAACTACCCTGGAATAGGGTGGCTCTCGATCATTGCCATTGTCAAAAAGCGTGATATGGCCGTTGGGCAAGCTGCGAATATCGTGCTGTTTATAAAAATTTGTATTGTCATTGATGAAGGTAAATTCATTCTGCTTCCCGCCCAGGCGCCATAGAACTTCTCCGGTATTCCGATCGATTTTAGTAATTTCATTCAAATTACGGCTTGAAATCAACAGATGACCATCGTGAGCTTGTTCAACAGCGTTGCCATGAGCATAATCGATCCGGGCCGAAGTTGTATTTACCGTGGTATCGGTAATGGCAAAATGATCCCAACTGCGCCATTCAAACACCACATTTTTGGCTGTGTCCAATTCTTGAACCACTAGTCCGGCCACCGTTGCCGTCGGGACGCCGCCGGGTACGATTTGACTCATATCAATCGTTTGTAAATCGTAAATCATGAGCAGGGCGTGCCCGTTGGGCAAAAGCTGTAATCCATGGCCATCGGCTTCGTAACCGTTGCCGGCCTGGTAAGTATCAACGATTTGGTACGAGGCATTCATCACCTGAAAGGCCAAGGCTGACTGATCCCAATAGGTTAATTGTCCGTTAGGTTGTTTTTTGAAATCACCAGTTGGCTGATTTACTTTTTTGTAATAAACGGGTTCGCCTTGGTCGTCAATAATCAATAGATAGGGTGTTGTATTACCACTGATATTACTGAGAAAAAGGTATCCGGCCGCCCTGGCTCCTTTGGTGGAGATAGTAATGGTGATGGCCGGTATATCTACTGGTAAGGTAACATATCCCAAATTTTGACCATCAGGAACGGCAGCCGTGTCATCTCGATTGGGCTGTTGGCGCTCAGGCCAGGGTGGTTTTAAGGGGGATGTCGCAAAATCAAAGGTGATCCCGGCCAAAGTTTCACCGGCGGCGGTTATCAAGCCTTTCCTTACTGAAACCGTTACCGTTTCTTCGTTGACAAATGGCTTAGCCGGTTTAAAGATAACGGTCTTTTGATCATCGGCTAAAAGCGTTTGGCCTTGATGGACTCCGCTACTGCTGCCGTTGACCGTGAAGAAATCTCGTGATACGGAGTCAGCCTTAATCACCTCGCCAGGCCGAATAGCAATCGTTGTGCCAACTGAAACAAGCTGAGCATCAGGCGGCGGCGAGATATATTCAAAATCTTGACCGGATGAAGACCTGTTTTGATTGGCCTGAGGTTGTGCTAGATTACCTGTGGAGTTATAAGGCAACAGGCCCCAGAAATTAGCCAAAAGAATTACGGTTGTTACGGGACTTATAATTTTTAGAAAAGTATGGTGTAAAATATTTGTCATAATCTGTCCACCCCGATCATTTCTGACCAAAACGTAGCAGCGTTTGTCGCAGCGTACTCCTAACATTTTTGGGAACCAGCCGGGTTAATCGCCACGAGAAAGAATTTTGGATAAAATCTAATATCTGTTGTGTGTGGGTTAATTGGGAGCGCAGGTTGATCATCTCTGCCTCCAAAATTTCTGCTTGCGTTTTGTGGTCCTTTAAATTCTGTTGCGCGTGACGGAGCAAGTCTTTCAACCCGTTGTTTTCTGTCTGCAATGGCTCAAGTTGGTTCTGAATTTCTTCTCGTTCACGCCGCTCTTGTTCTAAATTCTCCTGAGCGTGACGAAGCGAGTCTTTCAATCCGTCATTTTCTGTTTGGAGCGCTTCGATACGCGGCCAAGTTTGTTTGGCTAAATGTTCCGGACTCCAGTAATCTCGATGTTTGTCATAGATTTTTAGGGTCCAGTAGCGATTATCATAATTGTGGTCAAAAAGATGTCTGTACTCGGCGGTAACGCCGGATAGGCGGTGAAAGGTGGTGTGCTGGGCCATTCTGAGCCATAAATCCCAATCTTCTAAGCAATCCAACGACTCATCTAGCGGATTCACTTTTTTCCACAATTGGTGAGTAAACATTGCGGTCATCATGGGGATATAGTTGTTGAAGTATAGCCGGTCTCGATCAAAATCGATACCGTTGAACAGTCGTCTTTCTCCTTGAAGCAAAAACGTCTGGCCCTGCCACTGATAGTCGCCTTTTTCGCAATCGCTATAGGCAAACGATTCGCCGGTTGATTCCAGGAAGGTCGCTAATTTTTCGATATGAGTGGCATATAATAGGTCATCATCATCCAAAAAGTTGATATATTTTCCCTTGACAGCCTGCAATCCCGTATTTGCTGCCGCCGCTCGCCCACGCGGTTGGTCGTGAGCGATGTATTGAATTGGTAAATAAGGCTGAAATTCTTCAATGATAGCTGTACTGTCTTCCCCACCGTCATTAACCACAATAACTTCCAAAGGTGAATAGGTTTGAGTCAGCACACTGGCCAGCGCCTGCCTTAATAATGCATTTCGGTTTCGGGTGCGAATAATGATAGAGACCAACGGCCATGATTTTTCTTTGCCTCTGTCAATGGGCAAAATCTGGGTAAGGCCAAATGTTTCGATCGGTTTTGTAAAAATATCCTGACTTTCTATTAGGAAAAACCCTTCAGCGTAGTCGCAATCGGCGGCCACAGTGAGCGCCCGATAGCGATTTAAGCCGAGCGCGCTTTCGGTATAAGGGTAGTATTTCAGCTGGCTTGCATAAGCGTCACAGGCTCGTTGTTTTTGTTCTACGACAGCAGAAATGTTTATGAGGGTGTTAATGTTGATGGGGCGGTTTAGCTCGTAAAAGGCTAATTGGGTTTTTATATGCGTTGTTTGCACAACCTGCCATAATAAGGCTGCCGTTGCCCGGTGATCCGGGTGATATTCCAAAGGAGAGGGCGCATAAATTAGGGTCGGTTGATAGGCATCGACCAACTGAGCCAATCGAGAACGTGTTGGCTCGTCGGCAGCTAACGTCCTATCAGGACTACGCCAAAATTCAAAATCTGTGATGCCCAATATCGTGCAGGCTTTGGCCGCTTCTTGTTCGCGCAAATGAATATAGGCGTCTTTAGCATATTCATTTTGGGTATCGGCCTGGGCGCCGTCGGTCAGAAAAACAATCTTGACCGGGTCTGCTGCCTGCGTGTGTAGAATCAAGGCGCCGCCACAGGCTAACGACTCATCGTCGGGGTGCGGGGCCAACACTAAAACTTTATGATGGATTAAATCTGTGGTTTGGAAGGGAATAAATTGGCTCTCATTCATAACGACTTCGTCAATTGTTTTGCCAGGGCGGCAACACTGCCGCTCTCGATGATGGTTTTAGCCGAAACCTCAATATCTAAATCAAGGGCAATTTGGGTGGTTACCTCAACCAATAGCAGCGAGTCGACGCGTAAGGTGTCAAACGAGGTATGCGGGGTCAGGTCAACACCCAGCAGGTCGGTGATCACGGTCTGCACATAAGCCTCTAAAAAAGCGTATCGTTCATCGACCGGAATGGTTTTGAATTGGCGCAGCAGGTCCGAATCTGCTGCCGAGGGCGTATTTTGTTCCGGCTTCACCTGCCGGTTTTGTTGCATCGATTCCGGTTTATAGCCTGGGTCGATCCAGTATCGTTGGCGTTGAAAGGGGTAAGTGGGCAGGTCAACTTTACGATGGGCTTGGGGCTTGTTTTGAGCCGCCCCCATCCAATCAATTTTCACCCCTCGAATGTACAATTGGGCCAACGTTTGCATCACCTGTTGTTCTTCGTTTTGCCCCTCCTGGAGGCCGGAAAGCCAATTGATTTTTGACTGTGGGGAAGATAGAGATGCGTTATTGGGGATTGATCGTGTCAGTTTTTTCGTTTGCAGGTAGTGCTGCTCCAGAGCGGATAAAATGGGTCCGGGGCCAATTTCCAAAAACGTGGTAACGCCTTGCTCAACGGCTGTGGCTACGCCTTGTAAAAGTTGTGGTTGCTCTCGCAGGCGAGGCGAAAGCCAATAGGTTGGCCCGGCTATCTCTTTGGGGCTGGTTATCTGACCGGTGACCGTTGAAATAAATGGGATTGTTGGTGAGGCGTAGGTGACTTCCTGCACAATTCGAGCAAAATCGACCGGCGTTGTGTCTGCTCGTTGGGGAGAAACATCATCAGAGATCCTTTGTGGTTGCATCAAACGGCTGCGTTCGGCCACCAACCGTAACCCGGTTTCTAGCGGAAAGATACCGGCTACACAGGCCGCAACATATTCACCTACGTCGTAGCCTATCACCAGCGCCGGTTTCACGCCCCACGATTGCCATAGTTGAGACAACGCAAATTCCAGAGCAAAGAGCGCTAGCGGGTGATTGGACGGCGTGGAAGCGAGTTGATCATCGCTGAATAGGTGATCCAACGGGGAGGTCTGTGCAGTGGTCGAGAGAATATCGGCGCATCGATCGAAAGCCGAGCGGAAGGCGGATTGGGTTTGGTATAGTTGGCGGCCCATATTGGTTTCTGGCGCGACTTGACCCGCAAACACAAATCCAACCCTTGGTTGCTGGTATTCCAGGGTGTGCCCCTTAAACAGCCCCTTTGTTTCTTCTCCGCCGATATACGCGGTTAATTTGTCTTGCATTTCTTGGATTGACTCAACAACCAAACCTAAACGATGTTCAAAATGAGAACGACCAGTATGGGTAGTGTAACAAATATCCGATACATTTACGTTAGGGTTGTCTACTAAATGTTGCTGGTAACGTTGAGCCAGTGCCAACAAGGCTTCCTCGGTCTTGGCCGACAAGGTGAGTAGATGCCCTGTTGTGCTTTGTTTTTTGATCTCATTTTCGCTCCTTATCGGTGTGGGAATATGCTGTAAATCTTCCGGCGTCTCTTCAATGACAATATGGGCATTGGTACCGCTGAATCCAAACGAACTTACGCCGGCCAGCCGTCTCGATTCTTTGGCCGGCCAAGGTGTTAACTCCGTTGGGGTTTTTATGGAGAAATCATCGCAATCGATATGTGGATTAGGCTGTTTTAAGTGGAGATGCGCCGGAATGTGTTGATGCTGTAAAGCCAAGACCACTTTAATTAATCCGGCCACGCCTGCCGCAGCCTCTAAATGACCGATGTTGGTTTTTACCGATCCAACCAGGAGCGGCTCGGTACGTGAACGATCTTGGGTGAGGACTGCGCTCAAGGCGCCTAACTCTATGGGGTCTCCCAGCAAAGTGCCTGTACCGTGGGCTTCGACATAGCTTATTTGGCTGGGATCGACCCCACCACTGGCTAATGCCTGCCGGATGACAGCTTGCTGAGCTTGGCCGTTGGGAGCGGTAAGCCCGCTGCTTTGACCATCCTGATTGACCGCCGTGCCCCGAATGAGCGCCAAAATCGTATCCCCATCAACCACGGCGTCCGATAAACGCTTCAGCACAACCATACCGCAGCCCTCGGCCCGGACGTAACCATTGGCAGCGGCATCAAACGTTTTGCAGCGACCGTCGGGAGCCAGCATCTGTGCTTTGGACAGAGCGATACTGTTTTCGGGTGTGAGAATAATATTGACTCCCCCGGCTAGCGCCAGATCACTTTCGCCATTGCGGAGGCTCTGGCAGGCGAGATGCACCGCCACCAGCGACGAGGAACAAGAGGTGTCAACCGCCATACTGGGGCCGGTAAGTCCCAAGAGATAGGATAAGCGGCCTGTCGCCACACTGTGAGCATATCCCGTGCCCAGATATCCGTCAATATCGACATGATTGCGTGCAACCAATTGTTGAAAGTAATCGTTGGTGCTGATGCCGATAAACACACCGGTCTGGCTGCCCATAAGTTCAGCGGGAACACACCCGGCGTTTTCCAATGCTTCCCAGCTTACCTCCAAAAGCAACCGCTGTTGGGGATCAAGGCTGACGGCTTCTTTTTTGGAGATATTGAAAAAGGGAGCATCAAAATCGGCGGGATGCTGAATAAATCCGCCATAGCGAGTCACTATCTTGCCCGGTGCTTTCGGATCGGCATGGTAATAGGCGTCCACATCCCATCGATCCGCCGGGATTTCAGTGATAGCATCCTGGCCTTGCTTGAGTAAATTCCAAAAGGCGGCCGGTGTGTCACAATTACCGGGGAAGCGGCAGCCTAGACCAATAATGGCAATGGGTTCCATAGCGACTAATTTGGCTTTGGCTCTCATTTCTTGGGCCAGTAAAGCCAGTTTGGTCGGTGATAGTTGGGATAGGCGTTGATCGAGATCAGTCATAACCTTCTCTGCTGTACACTGAAACACCGTGTACGGAGTTCTCATATACTAGCCGAAAGTGAAAAGCGTTTTCTTGAATTTCCGGCAACAGCATGTTGGCCGTAAATGAGTCTAATTGATTACTTCTGGGCATTTGAACATAAGGTGAGATGAGAATGTAGTCAACCTTGTGTTGGACTAGATAAGTGTCGAGCGGTTCATTTTCGTTTGGATAATCGACAGTTTGGCGTCGGGCATACAGATAGTCTAACACGGGCATTCTACTCATGACAACGGCATCTGGTGGAGCGTTGTCCTTGATCCAGGTTGTGCCGATGGATAAATCGTTGATGTTATCGCGGGCAGGCGTTCGCCAATCTTGCAGATTGTGGTCTAGCAGCAGAAAAACCATGAGCATCGACAATACCACCACAATGGGCAAACTGTAGCGATGATGGACATGTTCCGGCATAATCCGGCGGATAAGCCAGAGTAGCCCGTTCAGTAGATAAGTGTACAGGAACGGAATTATGGGTACCAGAAAACGGGCTTGCGCTGTGGCAACAGATGGATTCCAAAAGCTTATAATCCCCAGTAGATAAAAGCCCACATAAACATCGCTTATCCTGAATTTTGGCCAGACAAGCATAATTCCCAGAAGTATGAGAACGAGCAGGCCACTGTTAATAAGTCTACGCGCTATTGAAACAACATTCAAGTTTGTTAACGTGGTCACTAGAAAATTTTGACCAAATATTGGAATTAACAGATTGGTGACAATTTTGTTTTCCCCGATGTATTTTTTGATATTGCTCCAGATCTGGGTGATTTTCTCGGTGGGCGAATGGGTCCCAAAAACCTGTTGTTGATAGCCACTGGAAATCAATCCCCCATCTTGTTGCGCATTCAGCCACAATTGAGGCAGCAGTCCCAAAATGATGACTATAGTGACAACCGCTAGCGGGCGAAAATATCGCTTGATAAATAGGTAAACAATAAGCGCTACTAATAAGGCCAGTCCTATAGTTCGGATCGTCTGAGCGAATAGTGCCATTATCGTCGATAAAACCAACAACCCATAAGAGGTTTTTTGTTGATACTGTCGTAGCCAGCGCTCAAACAGATTAAGAGTCAACAAAGAAAAGAAGAGATAGGCTGACTCTGACATCACCCTGACAGAATACGTGATTAAGCCGTGATTGACGACGATAACAACCATCAATAATTGTAAATAAGGTGGTTTTAGATAGAGGGCCAGCAGCCGATCAATCAGGGGGATCGAGGCCAGCCAGAAAGCAAGCGCTAATCCTTTAAGGACGATATAATTATCGGGAAAAAGCACGGTCAATGGAGCCAGCAACAAGGGCCAACCGGGAGGAAAATTATTTTCCGGGGGCTTGTCAGGATAGTTGATTAAGTGGTAGCCTTCACCGTTGGCCAAACTTTCAGCTAGGACAATATAATGAGCATCGTCATAAAATGTTCCTACTTGGAACGAATCAAAACGAAGCATACTTATGCTTGTGCTCAATAGTATGAGACCTACTAAGAATGAATATTTCACAACCCTTTACTCTTTTTTGCCGGGTGCTAAAGATTGTGATGCCTGCATGAAAAAGCCGCTTGAGATATTTCCACTCTCTATTGTCGCGAGATCAGGATTAGGATAAGGTGTGCAGGGGAGTGGCGCATCCCAACATTTATCGCCTGTGTTCGGTACAAAGATGGTTAATCCCGATCGAGTTTGAAACTGATGAACCTGAAATTTTGGTGTAGGGTAAAATCCCTGATCAGGGCCGGGATAAACCACCCATCCATGCAATCGGGCAGATATTACAAAGGCGAATATAGCCAGCAGTAAGGAAGAAAGGCTAACTATTTCTAGCAACTTTTTATCGGCCACGTGATGGATGCTTATGGCCATTGTCCCTGCGCCTAATAGCCAAAAGGATCCCCCGGCAAATCTGATGTTTGGCGCTGTGAAAAACCAAAAGACAAGTGCGATTATGGGGATCATAAGAAATAACATGTCCCTATATACGGATTTTATCTTGGCTCTTGCAGAGGTTAAGTAAATAATTATGCCCATCAAAAAGAGCAGAATGGGTAAAACCACTTCGAGTCTTTGTTGCACCATTCTCTGTAGCCAGGGCTTAAACCATTTCCAGTTGCCCAACACATTATCAGGGCTGTTGTACGGTTGTTGCGCCCAGCTTTTTATCCAACGGGCATCCGTTTTCGCCAGTTGCTCGGGAATTCGCCAACGTACGTCTAAGGGCATCGTAGGAATTGGATAAGCGATGTATCCGCTGAGCATTATTCCCCGTAAGCCCCAGGGTATGAGTATGAGAACCGATAAGGCCAAGGCCCAAACCATATTGTAAAATCTGGACTCGACCTGCGTTGCCGTTGGCTTATAGATAAGCAGTGTGAACATCACGACTACAACAGCCAGGCAGCTAAAAACAGCAAAACTCAATTTGATCGAAATGCCGGTAGCACACAGGATTACAATAATAAGCGCATCGAGTCTGCTCTCTTCATGAGTTTTGTCATTAAACAGAAACTTGAATACGTGAATACCAACCATCAAGCCTAGAATGAAAACCGGTAGATCGGAGGACGTGTTATTGGTGAGGGTGAAATAATAAGGTAAAAGCGAGGCAGCCAACAAGATACCCAGAACCTGGTAGCTTTTTAGGTTATCTTTGTTTGTCATCGATGTAAAAATATATGCCCCAATTTGAACAGAAATAACACTCAGTAGCAGTCCATTGGAAAGGTTAAAGAAATCAGAGCGCCACCACAGAAGGTCCAATAAAGCCACGAAGAGAAAATAGGAGCTATTATAAGCAAAGCGGGGATGTAGATTTCCAAGACCGATCACGATGGGATATGATTGCATCCATCGGATCGTACCCAGATGATAAAGTCCGGTATCGTAACTTGTCAACTTGCCTGTTGCTTGGTTAGCCAACCATAAGATAAATAAAATAGTGCAGACAATAAAAATGCTAGAAACGAGCTTGTTATTACCTGAATGGTTAAAAATTATCGTTTCAAAACGCGAATGCCCCAATAACACACTTATAACTCCTGCTAATAGCACTATAACCAATGCAACGGTATTAATTGGGCTGAAGATATGCCATATTTGTAAAAACATAATTATTGAGGCCCAGCCTAACCAAAAGGCAGAAAAGAGTGTTTCTCGTTTTGCAATAGTGACGCCAAGCATCTTTAATAGAAAAAAACCAATGCCGGAAACAATTATGAATATCAGCATCCAAATTGCTGTAATAACAAGCATATTGGTTAACATCAAAAAAATCATTTGGCTTATTTTTTACTCTTCTCGTTGCACTTGTTGGCAACCACGACCACTTGTTCCAACGGGCGAAATGGCTCGTTTACGCGCCGCCATCGGGTCAACCGATCTAACAACTGGTAGCGTATAGGGTAGGGTAGATAATCGAGTACAAGTTCGGTCAGTTGATAAGGCCAGATAGGCCGACAGGTGGGCGGCTGGCCAATACCATATAGCTTTTTTATCCGCTTAAATCCGGCTGAGCTCAGTAGCGCGGCTAATTCTCTGTAACCATACTCTTTGAGGTGCAAACCGCTGGCTACCTTGTCAAAATGCCGGGAAATATCGTGCGGTCCATACAGTCGATTCGGGGTGACACAAATATAATGCCCACCGGACGCCAATAAGCGATACATTTCAACGGCATGATCATAAGCGTCTTCCGGGTGAAGATGTTCGATAAAGTGGCAACTGTAAGCCACATCGATACTTTCTGGAGGTAGATCAAATGGCGGCGTGTCGGCTTCAATTATCTGAAAATTGGCCGGCAAATCAAACGTGTTTTTGTTTTCCACAAAGGCATCGATAGCCATTATCCGGCCAACGTGTTGGGCCAGATAAAGCGCCAGAGCATTGTTGCCCGACCCTATTTCTAAGAAAGTGGTGTTTGGACTCAAAAATGGATCAAGGAGTTGGGCTTGTAAAGCGACGGCCTGTTGTTGAGCCTGGGGTGTTTGCTGTTGAGCTATTTTTCGTTGGGGGGGGAGTCGTTGCGCATATTCTCGATAGACCTGGCTATAAAGATTATGGCGTGCTTGGCGGTTGGCGGTTAACAGACGTTGCGCTAATTCCTTTTCTAAGGCATACTGCTGCTGATAAGGCTCCCATCCTTTGTTGATCGTCCGTTCAATGTATTGGGTACAATGTTCTGGTTGAATGTGCGGCTGCTCATTCAGACTCCAATCGTTTGAGTAATGATGCCGCTTAATATAACCTTCAAGTAACGGTTTGAAATATTTAACATCCTCTTCCAAAAACCAATCGCGCCAATTGCCGTAACTCTTTGTTCTAACCACATAATCGAACATGGGATCAACCGTGGCCGATCCGGCTAATGGTATCTCCAAATACCTTTCCAAGCCTTCGATCCTCTCATCAACAAAATCTTCATATTTAATCGTAACGTAATCACTCAAACGCATTTCAAATTCAGGTAACCACTGATGCTGGCGTATAACCCATTGGATCGATTTCTGCCATGAGTGGTTGGGAATATAAGCCAAAATGTGTTTGAGAATTTCTATTACGGACAGGCTTTTGGGGTTTTGCTCTTTTTGAGTGAGCAAGCGCTGAATATGCCTCAGACGATCTTTATGCCCATAAATCGATGGTGACTGCCGAATCAAAAACAACATCTGGCTAATCACTCTATCTCTGGGATCGCGAACAACATAAATTTTTTTATCAAATCCCAAGAAAGAGTCATAGCCGATAGACTGGTCCATACCAACCCCCAAAATGACCTTAGCAAGTACCCATCGATTGGCATCCTCTGGTTGAGGCACATATTTTTGTTCTTCAAACAAAGCCCTCATATCGGCGGGTAAGGAATTGCCAATTTTATAAAACAAAGCTGTGGTGCCGGTTCTATATTGACCAAAAATGGCAATTTTTTGGGGGTTTGTAATTGAGTCTTGCATCATCGCACAATCTTGTTGATTTGGAATCATTTAGTCTCTAACCCAGCCACTTCTGACCCAAAAAGCCAGAAGTGGAGCCGAAAAATTAAACGCCAGAGGCGCAGATGACGCTAAAGACGCCAACGCTTTTAATTTTTTCTTTTGCGTCTCTTGCGCCCGTAGCGTCTTTAGCGTTAGATTTTTTTTGGTTCCGGCTTGGCCGGGTTATGGTCTGATAGGGTCATCGGCACAACCGAGACATCAAATTTGTCCGGCAGATTACATATGCCGTGATGCGGCAGTGGTATTCCTTCACCCTGGCGCGGAATAATGGTAAAGGTGATGGCTCGCTCAACATGGCACAGTCCGATCATTTTCGTCTGAACATCTCGACGCGACTGCTGGTTGGCGTTGGCGTAATCGGCCGGGTTTGTCGTTGTGAAGGCAACCGTGGCGGTATAATTACCGCTATCTAAATCAAGCTTGATGGCGTGTTTAAATCGGACTCGACCGGCTTGGGGCATAGGGGGGGGAACTTTAGGCCAACAATGTTGCAGGGTGCTTTTGCCGTAAATGACAATATTTCGTGCATTTAAAATGGTGATTTTGCTTAGAGGGATTTCTACCGCATCGATGGTCTCAAATTCGGTGTAAAAATAAGCCCATTGGCCGTGCTCAAATATGTCACACGGCTGCCCCTGCTGATCACATAAAGCCACACCGGTGCAAAAAAACCCTTGTTTGTGAGTGACAATGGCCTTGGATAAATCAAGAAAGGCACCAGCCTCGGGCCAGAAAGTCAATTCATTATGGGCTGTGATTTGTGGAAAGAGGTCACCGTCATCCATTGCCATCACTGTCGAGAGGGATATCTCCGCCGAACTGGATTTCCGTTGTAACGCTGCAAAACGTTTGATGGTTTCGGCAGGTTCGCCGTAATAGACCATTTGGCCGTGATTTAATAAGATCGAATCCTGGCAGTATTGTTGCACAATCGGCAGGGCATGGGTGACCACAATAACCGCGACATTCTGATTCATTAAGGCTTCCATACGTTCATAACACTTTTGCTTAAAGAAAATATCACCGACAGCAAAGATCTCATCGAGGATAAGGACGTCACACTCAAGAAAGGCAAAGAGCGAAAAACCCAGGCGGGCTTTCATTCCGGACGAGTAAAATTTGAAGGGACGATCAAAATAGTCATCCAATTCGGCAAAGTCCTCGATATCGGGCAAGCGTTCGGCGACATAATCTTCGGGAAAATCGAGCAACTGCGCACTGCGAAACAGGTTCTGCCGGCCGGTTAGTTCAGGATTAAAGCCTGTGCCTAAACCCAGTAAGGATAAGATGCGTCCGTTAACGTGGTAGGCGCCCTCCGTAGGGTAGAGGATGCCGGTTAATATTTTAAGTAAGGTACTCTTCCCGGCGCCGTTGGGACCAATCAACCCCAAAATTTGGCCTCGTTCCAGCGCAAAAGAAATATGACGCAAAGCCCAAAATTCCTGATGATAGGGGCGTGACGTAAACCATTCTTTTACCCGGCCCCACGGACTGTCGTAGATTTCGAATTTTTTTCCCAGCCCTTCAACTTTGATCACGGGGTCTGTTGTCATAGCATTCCCTTTATTGTGTTCCGGCGAGGATATTCGGCCAGACCTGGAATGAGAATTGCACTTATGCGGTTAAATGACTTTGCCAGTACAATAGAATTATGACCATTATGCAGAATTTGTACCATTACCGGAAGTACATATGGCAAAATGCCTGGCAGGATTTACGGCATCGCTATGCGGGTTCGGCCATGGGAGCAACCTGGAATTTATTGCTGCCCCTGACCCAAATTCTGATTTATGCTCTCGTGTTTTCGCAGATTATGAGGGTACGTGGTGCGTCCGGTCGGGCCAATTATGATTTTATTCTTTATCTGTGTTGCGGCCTTTTTCCCTGGTTCACTTTTTCAAATGCGGTAACCAGGGGTAGCATGGCCATTTACACCAATGCTCGCTATTTAACAAAGCTTCCTATCCCCGAAGAGATTTTTGTGGCCAAATTAGTGCTGGCCGAAACCTTTATATTGATGGTTTATCTCATGCTACTAGTCGTGATTGGACCATTTATGGGACAACCGTGGGGATGGAGCAATGTGCTCTTACCGTTGGTGGCTATTCTGTTTCAAGCGTTGGGGTTTGGATTGGCGTTATTACTGGCTTCGGTTATCGTTTTTTTTCAAGACCTCAGCCAGGTTTTTGGCATTATTATACGGATGTGGATGTGGCTAACCCCTATTATCTACGTTGAGACGATTCTTTCCGAGCGAGCACTCTCCATTCTGCGCTGGAATCCCGCTTATTTCTTCATCAAAAGCTTTCGAGACTTATTTCTGTTTAACCAAATCCCCCCTTGGAGTGCCTGGTCAATTATGATAATTTGGGTGGCGGGGTTTGTTTTTCTGGCCACTTGGGTTTTACAGGTTACCCGCCCAAAGTTGCGAGATTTGTTGTAAGCTTACCTTTTTGCAAGCTTAAAGGTTTTCAGGAAGGTCATAATTTTTATCGTGCCAGACAATTTTCTTCTTGGCAAATCCAACACTGAAATCTCTAAATCCGGTAGCATTTTTTGTTGTGAAAGGGTTGCTAGCTCAGACGTGAGGCTAACTGTATCGGTTGTTATTGTAACCTGGAATAGCGAGGTTTTTATTGATGCCTGTCTGACTTCGCTGTATAACCAGACGTTCACCCACTTGGACGTTATTATCGTCGACAATCATTCAACCGACCGCACCCTGGAAATTCTACAAACTTACCCTAATCTGAGACTTTTCAAGCAAACTGAAAATTTAGGGTTTAGTAAAGGGCAAAACATTGGCATTTCTGAGGCGACAGGCGACTACCTTTTCTTACTAAACCCGGATGTGATATTGACTAAAGACTATGTCGAAAAGCTAGTCCAGGTAGCCGAAAAGCAACCACAAGTCGGGACCGTGACCGGAAAGCTTTTATTAAGTGAGAGTGGCGCCTCTTGCCAATCCCCAGGCGTGATTGATAGCGTTGGGTTCTATTTGGAAAAGACGCGACGTCAACGCCTACACGGGTATCAAGATGTCGATTCTGAACGTTATAATCAGCAACATTATATTTTTGGCGGCTGTGCCGCCGCATCCCTATATCGAAAAGCTATGCTGGAAGCCTGTAAGTTTGAAGGGCAATATTTTGATGAGGCCTTTTTTGTCTACAAAGAAGATATCGACCTGGCCTGGCGTGCTCAATTATTGGGTTGGAAAAGCATCTACACCCCCCATGCGGTGGCTTTTCACCGGCGAGCTTTTAAGCCGAATCAACGTTCAGACGTCTCGCCGGAAATTCGGATGCACTCGGTCAAGAATAGGTATCTGCTGCTTATCAAAAACGAGCTGTTCGCCAATTTTTTACGGCACAGCGGTTACATCCTTCTTTACGATATCAAAATCTTGATCTATCTGCTGTTGTTCGAACGATCATCATTGGTGGGTTTAGTAACCGTTATCCGGCTGCTGCCGGCAATGCTCTGTTGGCGTCGATTTATTATGAAGCACAAAAAAGTCGATGAAACCTATATGTTGGCCTGGATGAAATGAAGGCAGTTCTATTTCGCATCAAGCAATTGACACATCAGATTTTCATATTCTTCGGCAATTGATTCCCAACTGTACACCTGGCATGCCCGTTGCCGAGCCTTTGCTCCATACTGTTTTATGACAGTTGGATTAGAAATCAGCTCTTGTAACACGCGCTTCAAGGCGGGGGCGCCGGCGCGTCCCTCATAACTTAAGCCCGTGTCCCCCAAAGTTTCCAGATTTTCTAAGGTGTTATTCACGACCACGCAATTTCCGAAGCGCATGGCTTCCAGTAGAGCCGGATGGGTTCCGCCGGCGCTGGCTGTTTCAACAAAAATGGTGCTGTTCGATCCTAATTCATGATACCCCCGGCCAAAAACATAGCCTGTAAAAATAATCCGCGGATCATGGTGAGCTTTGGCTTTGAGCCGAGCAATATAACTATCAACATAAGGCGCATCACCCACAATAACGCACTTTAAGTCCGTTTCCAATCCTCTGAATGCATCGACCAGGTGATGGGCGTAATTTTCCGGGACCAATCGGCCTACAAATAAGATATATTGCTGTGGCTTCAGACCAAACCGGGCCAGCGTCTCGCCCGGCGGCACATCTTCTACTTCAGAACCATAAGCGATATAGGGCGGTTCATGGCCGTAGCGTTCACGGAAATAGGCTTGCACCACCCGCGAGTCAGTCAGGTAGATATGCGGTAATTTGGTCGCCAAATATTCAGACCATTGGATATAACGCTTGGCCCATTTGGGCCATTTTTCTCGTTTCCAATCCAGACCATCGACATTGAGGATGGTTTTGCTGCCAACCAGGCGCGGTATCCAGGTGAGCGGGCTATTGCCGACGTTGAAGTAAAGTACGATATCGTATTGCCGCATCAGGGTATGCAGTGAGGATATCCAGGTGTGAACAATGGTATCCAAATACTTATTAGGAATCGTGGGGAACTTAATCAGGTTCATGCCCCTGTACGTGTTTTCCGGGTACGTAATGAAATGTGAGCGACAATAAACCGTGACGTGATGGCCCCGTTGCACCAATCGAGCCCCAAGTTGTTCGGCGCATGTCTCGAAACCGCCGTAATTAGCGGGTACGCCACGAGTGCCTAATATAGCGATGCGCATTTATAGTTTGAACCTTGCGAGATTAAATGGTGAAGCTGAACCGTGAAGTTGCCGACAGATTGTAGCTTTATTCTTAACTACTCAGGTGACTGGCACTTTTGCTCAAATCGAGAACATTGAATGGAATACAACGCTGCTATTACCGCGATTAAGTGCCAGTCACCTTGTCTACGGAATAAATACTTTCAATACCAACGCCTCTATGGTTTTGATAAGTATGGCACAGTTTGGCTTAATTGTTAAGGCCCGATGACGTATTTGTATGATCTTCGTATCCTCTCAGGCCAAAGTCTTCCCCATTTCGGGTAAAATTGGGATTGTAATAGGGGTCATTATTGAGTAAGGTTCCCCATTTTTGTCGAAGCAGGAGCTTATCAGCCTCAACCATAGAGTTATCATCAAAATGATTATTTACCCCATCGGCGGGAACAGTTAATCGGGCAAACGGGGTAAACAGATTGCGGTAACCTAGCTGCGATAGCCGAAGACAAAGGTCAACGTCATAAAATGCATGCTCATATCCCAGGTCAAACCCGTTGGCCTGATTAAATAATTCCCCACGCACCATGAAGCACAGCGCCGATACCGCCGATACCTCTCTCACCATATCCTTGAGATTAAGAAACAAAATGACGTGAGGAACATCCGAGATTCCTCGGCCCGGATGACCAGCCGCATCGTTTAGGCCCAAAGCCATTCCTGCGCTTATCAAGCGTCCTCGCTTTGAAAGCAATTTGGCCCCGACACAGCCTGTACCCGGCAATTGAGCATATTCCAACATAGCCGTGAGCCAATCTGGGTTAATGGGCCGGATACCATCGCCAAGAAAAAGAAGATATTCCCCTTGCGCTTGCATTGCGCCCATCGATAGCGACTTACTCAAAGATGTTTCTTGTGTTGAGGTGATGACGACATCGATTGGCTCGTGTACTACAGTTCTTTTCAATTCATCACAATGGCTTTGTTCAGTGACGATGATAATTTCATAATGCTGATAGGCACTATTTTGGCGCAAATGTCGGATAAATTTCAGAGTAGAAATAGTTTTATTATCTTTGCTCGCGTAAATAATGATCGATACCCGTGGTGCGCCGATGATCTGGTGGCGAATACGAAACAATGGAGGAAAACTACCGGATACAACCTCGGCGGGCAAGGCGCGGCGCTGGATGGCCTGGGTCAGGGCTTGAAACGTGGCGTTTTGGGCGTAGGGTTTGGCGGCCAGGTCAAGGGCCGTAGAGGTGGGGAGCTTGCGCCAGGAGTATAATATTTGGGGGATATGGTACACTTGGTCGCTCTGTTCGGTGAATCTCAAAAAAAGATCGTAGTCCTGGCTGCCGACAAATTCGTCGCGGAAGCCCCCAATCTGCTCAACCAGACGTCGACGCAAAACGGCGAAGTGGGCTATATAATTGGTGCTTTGTAGCAGGTGGGGCGACCAGTCCGGCTTAAAAAACGGTTCCGAATGACGGCCATCGGCTTCAAGCCGATCTTCATCGGAGTAGATAAAATCGGCCTGGGGGTGTTGGTTGAGCAGTTTGATCACTTCCGCCAGAGCAGCGGCGGTCAACTCATCGTCATGATCAAGCAATGCCACAAATTCGCCGGTGGCCAATGTGAGCGCGCTGTTCGATGCCGCCGAGATGTGCCCATTGGTTGGCCGGTAAATAATCTTTATCCGCGGGTCAACCTGCCGGTAAGTTTCCAGAATGTCTTTGATATGCAATTCGGTCGAAGCATCATCGGCAATACATAATTCCCAATTCGAATAGAGTTGTTGGCGTACACTGTCGATGGCCCGCCGCAGCCAGCGATCCTCGGTATTATAGACGGGCATGAGAATACTAATTTTTGGCCGATAACTCAACAAAGCCAATTCCTGCTTTATGACGTTCAATTCAGTGGGGGTAATGCGATGCACTTGTTGCCAAAGTTCGTACTGGTGAGCAATACGCACAGCGTTTTGGGCGATGTCGATACCGTTAAAAAACCCTCCGGGGCTGGAGAGAATACGCCACGCTTTTCGAGCGGCCTGTAATGGTGAGGTTTTCAAGCGTTGATAGATTTTACGGGCAATCAAATTAAACCCAAAAATCCTGTTTGATAACTTCATAGTGGTCTTTTAAACAAATCGCTCTTGGCGATGGCTACCTGGTCAGTTTTGTGAAGGGCCATGGGATGGCTTATAATACCAGACGCCATCTCGAAGCCAAAATGGTGTCTGGGTGAGGGAAGGTATGCTCACGAAGAAGTGACTGTCTGTACTGGGGAATACCAGGTATGATGACGATACGGTTGCCTGAATACACGTTTAAAGACGAAGACCAACTCTTTTTTTTACACCTCCCCAAAACAGCCGGTATGACATTTGGTTTTGTATTGGATAGGTTTTTTCGCCAGGACCAAATCTATCATTTCAATTGGGAAAGAAACCGGGTTGAATTTTTTACCTTATCCGCCCAAACCCTGGCCAAATACCGATTGATACGGGGGCATTGTTATTATGATGCCATGCTTAAAACGTTGCCCCGGCAGCCGATTTGTTTAACGTTACTACGTCACCCTCTTGAACAAGTCATATCCCATTACTGGCATTTACATACCAAGCCCCACCATCCAACTTATGAAGATGTGTCTCGATTGAGCCTGGATGAATTTATTAATATTCCAAAATTCAGCCATTTCGTGGCCAATATTTATACGCGCTATATCGGAACAACCTTAAACGCCCACGCATTTAACTCGCTGGCCGAGTACAAACAAGCCAAGATTCAGGACCGGGACACGAAACAGCATCGCCCGGACATCCTTGCCCTGGCTAAGCAGCGTCTGGGCGAGTTTGCCGTCGTGGGATTAACTGAGCGATTTCAAGAAACCCTATATTTGCTGGCCTATACTTTTGGCTGGCCTCCGGTGGTCAATCCAACGCGTCAAAATATGGCCACCCATCGCCTCGATGTCAAAGAGATTTTACCCGAAGTCCGGGAGAAAATATTAGCCTTATCCTCACTCGATCTGAACTTGTATCAATACGCTTCGGAGATATTCGAAGCCCGTATTCGGCAGATGACCCAGAACCTTCTTGATCGTTACGGCGATCGAAGTGATGCAGCCCTATCTTATCCGTTATCGGCAGAGGTGATGATCCGATTACTGGTTCGACATGCCCGGCGCCATGCGGCTAAACATTCATGGCAAACCCGTTTCCTCGACAATAACATCGCTACCGATGCACAGACCATGCCATCGCCATCGATGACTTCAACCGCACCAAAACCATTGCACGGGAGACGTGTGTTGATCATCATTCCCGGCACGGTCAGCTACTTTTATGATGCCGAAGGCCGACGCGTGGCTGAAGCCTTACAAGACCTTGGCTGCGAGGTGGCGGTACACACCCTGACATCTTACCCGGAAGGCAGCTACGATTGGTGCTTCTTGATGAATCTCTCGGAGATTGTGCATGCCCACGGGAATGATATGAAAGGGGTGATGCGCTATGTGCAACAACTCAAAGCGTGCAGCCGGCAAGTGGGTATGATCTTATTGGAAAGTGCGCGAAGTCCCTGGTTTAGAGATTCATTGAGTTTGATGAAACACGCCAAGCTCAACATTTTATTGGACCTGGGCTTTTACAATCAGTATCAACACGCTTCTAGACAAGCCCAAAAGGTTTACCATTTTGTGTTCAATGGCTTGACCCGGTCGGAAAAGAAGTCAATTTGTGAGAGCGAATTCATTTCAGGGGACAGACCTCTGCCCTGGACGTTTGTGGGGCATTTGGTTCCTCGCCGGTTGAAATTATTGCAGCGCTTGATTGAAGATGTGGATCGACGGGGATTTGTGTATATGGTTCATTTTACGCCGGTTACGGAAACGGGGCCGCATCTCAATCAAGCCCAGTTGCACGAAGTATTGTTGCGGACGCGTTATAAGATCTGGTGTTCGCATGTTGATCATGCCTATGTCGAGTCAATTCGATTTCGATTGGCGTTGATGGCGGGAGCGGTTCCGATCAAGGTCAATATGCAGCCGTTTGATATTACCGAGCCACTTCCGTTTGCCCATTTGATGTTGGATGAGCGCGATTTTGATAAAAAGTTGAGAGCAATGCATTTTGAAGAAACTCAGTATAATTTTATCCGTGAGTTCAGTTCGTTGCCGCTCCTTGAAACCGGATTGCTTGAGGTATTGACCCAACTTGGTTAGAAACTGATCATAGAAAATTATGAATAACAATGATCTTCTTTCGCTCCTCCCCCGGCTGTTGGCCGATGATTTACCGGCTACTATCCGGTCGGCGCCGGCCGGGGTCACCATTGTCATTCCCAATTGGAATCACGAATTTGTCCTGGCTCGGGCCATTCGGTCTGCTTTGGCTTCGGTAAAGGCGTTGGCCAAACATGATGTTCCGGCTCAGGTATTAGTTATCGACGACCAATCACGAGACGGATCGTTGACTCTGTTACGCCAACTGGAAGCCATCTATTTTGATGAGGGGTTGCGCGTGTTGGCTTTGTCTCGTAATGGGGGTGTGGTTGCCGTTCGCAATCGAGCGCTGCTGGAGGCAAGTTACCGGTATATTATCTTTATGGATGCCGATAACGAACTTGTCCCGGAAAATATCCACACCTTCTATCGTTCAATTGAACAGACCCAGGCGGCTGTTGTTTATGGGAATATTATCCAGCACGGTCTCAACAACCAATATCTTAACCTCATGAACAACGAGAGTTTTCAAAATCACATCTTTCGAGAAAACTATATTGATACGTTTGCCTTATATGATCGCTTACAGATTTTTGATAGTGGCGGCTATGAGGAGAATTTTATTTTGTATGGGCACGAAGATTGGGAGTTGTTTTTGCATCTCGCAGCTAGCGGCCGGCGGCTGGTGTTTGTCCCGGTCGTATTTGGCATTTATCACGATATGCCGAGTTCAAGAGTAAAAAGTGTCCGGGAACCGGCCCATATTCAAGAAAGGCAGGCATATCTGGACCGTGTTTTTGATCAATTGGGCATCAGGCAAAAACAGTTGCCCAATACCCACCAGTTGCGTTATCACCCTGATATTGGTTATATATAAAGTCGGAGCCTAATCCGTGACGTCGGAAACATTATTTTCCAGTTATCAGCCAATAGAACAGTACATAAGGCTTTTGCAGGCCAATCATCAGTGTGACACCAAAGCGGCTATTCGCATCAAAGCCATCGACGCATTTTTGATGAAGCAATTTGCCGCCTATTATCCGGTTAAGCCGACGATTGTTGATGTCGCTGCCGAATCCACGCTGGGGGCATCAACCATTTTTTGGCTGGCTCATCCGGCCGTTGAGCAGGTTATTGTGCCGTACGATGACACGACCCATTCGGATTGGCTATCGTGGCTGCAAGGTGCAAAAAAGTTGATGACGTTGGATAATGACCTATTGATTTTACCGCAGGCCAACACCGATTTATCAAGCCGATGGTTAGCAGTTAAGGCCCGTCTAAATCCATTATCGCCACCTATATTTGTCTTGGCTGTACCGGAAATCTGGACCGATGGCGTGAAATCGATTCTTGAAATGCTTTTAACGTTGGTTCCTGAGCCACTCGTCTTCCTTTTTCCCATCGGAGCCATTGGCCGGAGCACCTTGTTGGATGTCGCGCTGTCTACGTGTTCGCCGAGTTCGCCTTATCAGCTAACCGTAATGCGCGATATCAGTTTTTTCTTTGCCGGCAGCCAACTCGGCTTAATCTATAAGAAAGACAATCACATCATTCCTGATATTTTAAGCCGTATACGGCAACTGTATGACGGCAACCTCGACCTGCTCACCTTGCTTGAAAATAGTATTGGCTGGCAGGTTGCCCATCAATCAGAAAAAGTGGCGCAGATTCAGCACGAAACGGTTCCACTTGTACCGCCGCCTTATCCAGATCCATTATTGAGCGGGCGCTTGATTCAGCGGGGGTATCGCGCTTTGGTGCCATCCATCTTGCGACAAAATCTATGGGATGCGAGTGTATCGATGACGGCCGGGGTGCGAAATAATTATCACAAAATCATTCCGCTTAAAACTCGATTGGTTTTGCGGGATATTAGGATATTGTTGATTGGTCGATAAAAAGCCTCCGGTCGGATTCGAACCGACGACCTACCACTTACAAGGCGGTTGCTCTGCCAGCTGAGCTACGGAGGCGTGAGGAATGGAGAATGTGGAATTGATTTTAAATTATAGTAAGTTAATGAGGATTTGGCAAACATTTTTATTGAAATGCTGTCAGAGGATCGGTGGGATTTGGGCGGCGTGGGGGAGTTGTGTTACTATTCAGATAAGAGAATTTAGCGAGTGACGGTGAAGAAGTTATGCCTATTTACGAATATGTTTGTGATGCGTGTGGGGAGCGGTTCGATAAGTTATTTTTGTCGATCAAGCGCATCCCGGCGGAAATTGAATGTCCGCAATGCCAAAGCGTCGATGTGCAACGGGTGATGTCGGCTCCGGCGGTTCGCTCCGGCGATGGCGCGGCCGGGACGGCGATAGTCGAAGATAGTACGCCGGCGAAGCCGCCGGTGATCGGCCGCAAGGAGATACAGGCTGCGCAGGAAAAAAAGCGGCAACTGCGCGAGCAGGCGAAGTACGGGGAATGATAGAGACTGGAGATTGGAGATTGGGCTGTCACTAAGTCTCCAGTATCTAATCTCTTTTTTAAGTACTCGGTAGGCTTTGACCAATCGAGACTGATTGGCCGGGGCCTTGAATCTGGCGATAGACATCCACTGTATTGCGCGCAATGGCGGCCTGGGTGTACTTTTCTTCGATCCGCCGCCGTCCCTTCTGCCGCAGCGACTCCCGCAGCGAGACTTCATCAAGCAGATTTTGCAAACAGGCTTGCAACTCGTCAACACTGCCCTCTTTGAAGGTTAAGCCCGCATCGCCGATGACCTCCGGAATCGCGCCGGTACGCGCCCCAATTGTGATGACTCCACAGGCCATCGCTTCGATTAACACGCGGCCAAACTGCTCTTTCCAGTTAGGCCGAGAGAGCGACGGCAGGACCAACACATCCAGTCCACTAAAATAATGCGGCAAATGGGTGGACGGCAGTTTATGATCGAACGTCACCCTGGGCGAGATACCCAGCCATTGCACCATCTGCTCAAATCGCTTACGATCCGGACCATCGCCCAACACTTGCAGACTCCACGGCCCGATCAACTTGCTCGCCGCCAAAAACAAAAGCTCCAAGCCTTTCTCTTCCACCAATCGCCCCACATAACCAATAACCAACGCCGGCTGGGTCGGTCGCCGGGCCACGCGCTGTTTGAACACGCTGATCTTACTTTTCTTGGTTACGCGCTGCCGCCGATAGTAGATAGCCGGATCGACGCCAAATTGCGGTATGTGATGGATCGGGCCTTGATAGCCTTTGTTGCGCCAAACGCCGGCGGCTTCGCTGTTGCCCACCAGCAAGGTATCGGTTCGATTGAGGACGTATTGCTCCATCCAACTAAATGGGGGCGGATAGCGCCGCAGCAAATTCTGCCAGGTGAACACCACCGTGCCGGCGTTAACAGATTGAGCCAGCCGCATGGCCTGGAAGGTAGCCAGATTGTACGGCTCTTCATCGATATGGAAAATGTCCGGTTTGACCTGGCGTACAATACGCCGCAGTTTAGGGTAAAAGTGAAGGTGGTAGTTGCCGTTGAACATCACGTCGGTGACGATGAGTTCGTAGCCTTTGGTGTACAATTTTTCCAGTCGCGTTGGGCCGCGCGGATCATCCCAAGACGGGGGCACGACCACCGTTAAATCGACGCCGTCGATGGCGGCCATTTCTTCCAATTTTTTTTGATACGCCCCCACAATGCAGGCTTTGGAGAGCATGAGAACTTTCATTACAATATTCCAGTCGGATGGTCACTTGGTACAGTTATACGTTCCTCAGCGGTCAAGGCTTCACTCAAGCAGTTGGCGATAGGCTTGCAGCGTTTCAACAGCGGTTTTTTGCCAGGTGAATTTTTCAACCTGTTCAAATCCACGCCGAGTCAGCTCCGATCGCGTCGCCTGTTCAGTACACAGGCGGGTGAGCGCCTCGGCCAGTTGAGCCACATCGGTCGAATCGATCTGCCAGGCGGCCGCACCGGCCAATTCCGGCAGCGAGGCCGCATTCGATGTGATCACGGGTGTACCGCAAGCCATCGCTTCTAGCACTGGCAGGCCAAATCCTTCGTAGCGCGATGGGTAAACAAACACCTGAGCCGCCGCGTACAGCAGCGGTAAATCGTCTTCGGCGACCCAGCCGGGAGTGATCACTTTGTCTTCTATATTTAGTTGGCGCACCAACGCCAGCGGCTCGAAAAAGAGCGATGAGGCCTGGCGCGGCAGTTTGCCGACCAGCACCAGCGGGTAA
>JAGRCC010000415.1 GCA_020433785.1 Anaerolineae bacterium | reverse complement strand
CCTCGCCGGCGACTTTGGTGACCATGAATTTAGCCGCTGCCACGCGAGGAAAAATACGGCGGCGGTGAGCCTCATCGCCCTCCCACTGCGAGGCCACATCCAGCAGCAGGCATTGGGCCGCCTGTAAGCCCACATCCATCTCGCCGATTTGGCGCTGAATTTTCGGCAGAGTCGCAATCGGCTTGCCCAGCGCCGTCGGTACGCGCTCTAAGGCGAATTTGATAACCGCATTACGCGCGGCGATAGCCGCCCCTAGATAAACAGCGGCAATGGTCATCGGGAACCAACCGTTGGGCGGTGGTGGCGGAGCGCCGCGCGGTTGGCGCTCGATCAAATGATCGGTGGGAACGACCACATCTTTAAAGTAAACATCGTGACTGTCACTGGCGCGGAGGCTGAGGGCATCGCTCCAGGTGTTAACCCACTCGATGCCGGGCGTATCTTGCAAAACCAGGGCGGTGCCGTGATCATCTCCCACACGTAATCTAACCAGCATGTGCGTCAAATGGCGGCCGCCGGTTGTCCAGGTTTTTTGGCCGTTGATCAGCCAGCCGTCGCCGTTGGCGGTCGGTTCGGCGGTGGTGGCCGGCAGACCGCCCCGGGAAGGACTGCCTAACTGTGGCTCGCTGGCTACGTAGTTCATCAGCGCTTTATCTTGGGTGACCATCCGGCATAGCCGCTCGTAGATGTCATCGGTCCATGGGTTGGCCTCGCGCGCGCCGCCAAAAATCTGCATCGGCATCGCCGCCACAATCGCCGTTGAGGTGCTGCCCTGAGACAGTTCAAGATGGGCTTCTAAACAGTCACGCATCGAAAGGCCAAAGCCGCCAAACTCCTGGGGGATATTCAACCCCATATAGCCGGAGTCCTTCAAGGCTTGTACGTCGGCCTCGGGCAGTTGCCCCAACCGATCGGCTTCGTCGGCGCGAGTGGCGAATTGTCGGGCTAAATCTTGGGCTAATTCAATGGCGGTGGGCGTGGTCGTCATCGTTTCTCCTTAACATCAACTCATCGTGAATATTTTTAGGGCTTACGCAGTTCGGGGTAGCGAACAAAGGTGACAGTCACTTTTTGATTAGAATGAGCGTCTGTTTGGCCTAAAGAGATCGATTTATCGCATCTAAGTGACTGTCACCTTTTGAACTGGGTAACTCATAATTTTATCAAGCTGTCGAATAATAGCATGCCTTGCCAGAATTACCAACGATTTTCAATAGAGGCCGTCTCTGTTGCGACAGCAAGTGCGGTTAAACCTTTATTGTGGAATTCTTCACATCTCATCCATTCAACTATACTGAGATTAGTTTGAAACCGAAACTTTTAAAAACGACGGGATGTCATGCCCGATAACGACATTCGGGCATCCAGCGGGGTCTTTAAACGTGGATTCCCGCTAAGCTTGTCCTCGCGTAGGCGGGGAAGCATGCGGGAATGACATCTCAAAGTTTCGTTCTCATTCTGTTTTGAGTATAGCTACCCGTTTGGGTGATGACACAACCCTGCATAATAGTTAAAATTATTAGTTGATAGTCCTCCCCCAGAGTGTTGGGGCAAGTTTAGAACCACGGATTGACAGAAATGCACGGATTTTCTCTCGTCTTTATCCGCGTTTTTCGGCTCACCTACGGTTCCTCACGCTCAGGTCGCTCAACAACATTTAACGGGGAGACTACCCATTAGTAAAACTTATTATTTAACACTAAACCTTCATCCCCTAACCGTCTTCCCAAGATTGCAGGCCGCTGGGGTGTTTGGTGTCTAATCCTTCAAGGAGACTCATGCAAATGTCAGACCGATGCAAAACCTTGTACCGTCCAGAATTTGAACACGATGCTTGCGGTCTCGGCTTTGTGGCGCGCACAACGGGTGTGCCAGGCCACGATATTTTAGCAATGGCGCTAGAGTCGATTGGCTGTCAAGAACACCGAGGGGGCGTCGACGCCGACGGTCTGTCTGGTGACGGCGTAGGTATATTAACCCAAATTCCTCATCGCCTGCTGGCTAGCGAAATTGACAACATCCCCAAGCCAGAGGATTATGCCCTGGGGATGTTCTTCCTGCCCAAAGAAAACGTCGCTGCGGCCATGGGCCTCACCGAGGACGTGGTGATGCGTTTGCTCAACGCGGATAGCGCCCCCAATAGCGCGTCCTCTGATCGTGGGGCTACCAATGGAACTCATCTTCCTTTATCGTTATCGCCGGCCATTCAGTGGCGCAAGCTGCCGCTCAACCCTGATGCGTTGGGCCAGACGGCTCGCCGCCTGTGTCCTGAGATCGTCCAATTGATTATTCGCCGCCCGGCTCACATTGCCCGGGGTGACGATTTTGAACGATTCCTTTACGTGCTGTGCAAGCAGCTCACCAACATCGCCATTAGCGAAGGCTTTCAAGACTATTATGTCGTCTCGCTGTCGGCGCGAACGGTGGTTTACAAGGGTCTTATGCTGTCGCCCTATCTGGCCGACTTTTATTTGGATTTAACCAATCCGCTGTATGAAACGGCCCTGGCCACGGTCCACACCCGCTACAGCACCAATACCACCTCCACATGGCGTCGAGCGCAACCCTTCCGGATGATTGCTCACAACGGAGAAATTAACACGCTACAAGGCAACGTTAACTGGATGAAAGCCAGGATATCCAGCTTGGCCTCGCCTTACTGGCCGGATGGACTGGACGCCTTGCAGCCGATCATCGGCATCGACGGCAGCGACTCGGCCATGTTCGATAACGTGCTTGAGCTGATCGTGCGCGGCGGTCGGGATATCTATCACAGCGTCGCCATGCTGGCCCCCGAAGCCTGGGAAAATATTGTCGATATGGACCCCCAACTGCAAGCCTTCTACCGTTACCACGCGGCGCTGATGGAACCCTGGGACGGCCCGGCGGCTATCGTCTTCACCGACGGCCGGCGCGTGGGCGCTACGCTCGACCGCAACGGGCTGCGCCCCATTCGCTACCTGGTCACCAATGACGATCTGGTTATTGCCCACTCTGAGGCTGGTACGATTAATGTCGATGAAGGCAGCATCATTACCAAAGGCAAACTTGGCCCCGGCCAGATGATGATGGTCGATCTGGATCGTCAACTTTTCCTGACCAACGACCAAGTCAAAAACGAACTGGCGCGGCGACCGCAATACCAAGAGTGGGTTAAAGGGTTCAAACCGCTGCCCACCGAAACCCGCCCGATCCAATTTACCTTGCATAAACCCAACCCCTTCACGCCGCAGAAAAAAATCAACACCGCCCAATGGTTAAACCGGTTACAGGCCGCGTTTGGCTATACCAATGAAGAGATGACCGTAATCGTTCGCCCCATGGCCAATGACGGCAAAGAGCCAACCGGCTCGATGGGCGATGATACCTCGCTGGCGGTGATGTCGGCTAAACCAAGACCGCTGTTCCATTACTTCAAACAACGCTTTGCGCAGGTGACCAACCCGCCGATCGACCCGCTGCGGGAAACCATAGTGATGTCGCTGACCATGCGGCTGGGCGCCCGCCCCAACCTGCTGGATGAATCGGCCAAACACGCCAATCTGGTCGAGTTAGCCAGCCCGGTGCTAACCGATAACGACTTGCTGG
Source organism: Anaerolineae bacterium (assembly GCA_020433785.1). The sequence goes on along the minus strand of JAGRCC010000415.1, from coordinate 5,085 downwards.
CTTTAAAGGGACTGGGCGACCCGCGTTTTCAAACCCACACAATCCCTATGCGCTATCCCATCGAACAACATGGAGATGGGCTGGCTCGCGCTCTGGACCGGATGTGTACAATGGCCGAACGCGCCATCGACGAAGGCAAAACCATCCTCATCCTCAGCGATCTGGGGGTTGATGAGCGACACGCGCCCATTCCCAGCCTGCTGGCAGTCGGGGCGGTTCACCATCATTTGGTGCGTAACGGGCGGCGGATGCAGGTCAGCATCATTGTGGAAAGCGGCGAGGTTCGCGAAGTTCATCACCTGGCCTGTTTAGTTGGCTACGGGGCTAACGCGGTTAATCCCTACCTGGCCCTGGCAACGGTGGATGATGTAATTGAAAGCGGCAAGATTAAAGATATGGATGCCACCACCGCCAAGCGCAACTTCATTCGGGCGATGGAAGCCGGTCTATTGAAAATCATGTCGAAAATGGGCATCTCAACCGTTGACACCTACTGTGGGGCCCAAATATTTGAAGCGGTGGGCCTGTCGCAAGCGTTGGTTGACAAATATTTCACAGGGACGGTAACCCGGCTGGGCGGCATCGGCCTAAAAGCGATTGCGGCTGATGTTGAACGTCGCCATCAGGCCGGATTTGCCGATCCGCAGAAACCGGAAATCGACAGCCCCGGCTTCTACAAATTCAAACGAGGCGGCGAAGTCCATTCCTTCAGCCCGCAGTCGGTTAAGGCCTTGCAGGATGCCGTTCGGATGGAAAATGTCCTCAACCCGGCCGCGTCAGAACCGGCAGCGAATGAGCCTGGCGTCCTGCGCTCTTTCGTTGGCGAAAACTTTGAGGCCGGCTTTGCAGCCTATCAGAAATTCACCAAAATTTTAGAAGAAAACTCAGCGGTCAATCCGCGCGATATGTTTGGCTTTGTCGATACCGACCGCCAGCCGATTGACGTTTCGGAAGTTGAACCGCTGGAGACCATTTTTGCCCGCTTCTCCACCGGCGCTATGTCGCACGGCGCCCTTAGCAGTGAGGCCCACGAAACGCTGGCTGTGGCCATGAACCGGCTCGGAGCCGTCAGCAACAGCGGCGAGGGCGGATCGGGCCAGCACCGTTTCCACAACGAGAAAAATGACCGTATCAAACAGGTCGCCTCAGGACGGTTTGGCGTCACACCGGCCTATTTAACCTCGGCTATCGAGATCCAGATCAAGATGGCTCAGGGGGCTAAGCCGGGTGAAGGCGGCCAGTTACCCGGTCACAAAGTTACCGCCGAAATTGCTACAATCCGCCAAACAACCGAAGGCACCACCCTGATCTCGCCGCCGCCGCATCACGATATCTACAGCATCGAGGATTTGGCCCAACTGATTTACGACTTAAAGCAGGTCAATCCGGCGGCCGACGTGTCGGTTAAGTTGGTCTCCGAAGCCGGGGTCGGCACGATTGCGGCCGGTGTGGCTAAAGGCGGGGCCGATACGGTGCACATCGCCGGACACGCCGGTGGGACAGGCGCCGCCGCCTGGAGCAGCATCAAAAATGTGGGGCTGCCTTGGGAAGTCGGGCTGGCCGAGACACAGCAGACGCTTCAGCGCAACAACCTGCGCAGCCGGGTGATTGTCCGAACTGACGGCGGCTTGCAGACAGGCCGCGATGTGGTTATCGCCGCCATTCTGGGCGCTGATCAGTACAGCTTCGGCACATCGGCGCTGGTGGCCGAGGGCTGCTTGATTGCCCGCGCCTGCCACAACAACACCTGCCCGGTAGGTGTGGCCACGCAAAATCCCAAACTCCGGGCCAAATTTGTGGGCAAGCCGGAACATGTCATGGCTTATATGCACTACATTGCCGAGGATGTGCGCCGGGTTTTGGCCCAAATCGGTTTCCGCAGCCTGTCAGAGGTGATTGGCCGGACGGAACTACTGGAGCAAGTCAAAACCGGTGTCGCGGCTGTCGACACCCTCGATCTGTCACCGCTGCTGGCCAAGGAACTTGAAGACGCCCCAACTAAATTCGTGGCCAAGGCGGCTGAGTCGCATGCCTTGACTAAAGTCAACGAACTTAATCAGTTACTGTTAACCAAAGGTCATCCGGCCATTGATCGGGGCGAACCGGTTCAGTTGAATTTACCCATCAGCAACACCGATCGCACGGTGGGGGCTACTCTGGCCGGGGCCATTGCCAAACAGTATGGCGACAAGGGGCTGCCGGACGGCACCATCAACATTACTTTCAACGGCTCCGCCGGACAGAGTTTTGGGGCTTACACCATTCCCGGGATGAGCTTAACCCTCATCGGCGAAGCCAACGACTATGTCGGCAAGAATATGAAGGGCGGCCAGATCGTTATCCGGCCGCCGCTGAAATCGCAGCTATCGGCCCACGATAATGTCATTATCGGCAACACCGTTCTGTATGGAGCCACGGGCGGCAACCTCTTTGCCGCCGGTCAGGCCGGGGAACGTTTTGCTGTCCGCAACAGCGGGGCCATGGCTGTCGTCGAAGGGGTGGGTGACCACGGCTGCGAATATATGACCAGCGGGGTGGTAGTGGTGCTAGGCCGCACCGGCTACAACTTCGGCGCGGGGATGAGCGGCGGGATGGCTTTTGTGCTGGACGAAGCCAACCGCTTCACCCAACGTTTCAATCCGGATATGATTCAGGTGGTGCGGGTGACCAGCCAGGCGGACATCGATTTGCTGCGGCTGCTGATCACCCGACACGTTCGGCTGACCGGCAGCGAATATGCCCAAGCTATTCTTGACGATTGGTCGGTCCGGTTGGGTCTATTCTGGAAAATTGGGCCAAAAGGCACCATCGGCGCTTCAGGCAAACGTCTCGACATCAAAGTCACCCTGCCGATGCCGCAAGAGATGAGCCAGCACGTAGCGGCCTAAGTCCGTCACAGATAACGTTAATAAAAAAACCCGAAGGGATAATCCTTCGGGTTTTTGTTTATCCCTGACGCTTATTCAATTCAAAAGTAGGGAGTGCTTTTGAAGCACCTCATCGTTGATTTGGGCCGGCAACGCGGCCTCTAATTATCCAAACAAGTTTGAGATAATTTCATATGCGCCGACATACGTACCGATCATGCTGCCCAGGCTGGTCAAAATAAACACCAAAAAGATCCGCAGCAACCGGTTCGACCACCACCGGCTAAAATGATTGATATCGTCGCCGATGGTCTGAAACTCCTTAACGACAGGCGGCTGATAATAGGCCTGGACAAAGGCAGTCACATAGCCGGCCCCAATCACCGGCGTTAAGCTGGTTATAGGGGCAGCGATAAAAGCCGAGATAATGGTTACCGGGTGGGCCAAGGCGATAATAGCCCCGATACTACTGGGAATACCGTTGGCTAAAATCCAAAACATCAGATTTTGACCGGCCGCGTCAAGACCGTGACGGATACCAATTAACCCAATAGCCGCCAGAATAATCACCGGGATCCCCCACCCGATCCATTTAATCACCGGGGAAGCCGGTGGAATTGTCTCAATTTCCGTCAAATCGCGATCGACATTTTGCGTTAGAGTATCGACAATGCCTTCAGCATGACCGGCGCCGACCACAGCCACTATTTTGTTACCCGGCGCCTCACGGGTTTTCTGGGCGATATAAACATCCCGTTCGTCGAGCAGCACCCGCTTCAAAATGGGCATGGCTTCGCCTAACTCCTTCATCAACTCCGACAGCACATCTTTTTGGCGCAGTTCGCTCAACATCTCTTCCGAAATTTCCGGCGAGTCGAACACCCCCACCGTCCCGGAAACCAGAAATTTGAACTTTTCAAAAAACGACATCGACGCCCAAGCCCGGCGCAGCGTAATGCGCACATCCCGATCACAAAGGGCGATGGGAATATCGAGTGCCTTAGCCACTTTCGTAGCTTCCAACAGTTCGGTGCCAGGAGCGACGCCCAATTCTTGCCCCAACTTTTTTTGATACGACGCCAGCACCAAATTGACCAGCAGGGTGATTAACTGCTTTTGGCGAATCACTTCTTTGATATCCAGCGACTCCCAGCGGCGGGCCTCGGACAGCGTTTTGTACCGCTGCTCGTCCAGTTCTACGCACACACAGTCCGGCTGCTCAGCTTCGATGACTTGCCGAACCAGATCGGCCGACTCCTGGGAAATATGGGCCGTGCCGATAATGATAAATTCTCGATCCTTAACGTTGACGATTTTGACGTCTTGGGGGTAGTTCCGTGCTTTGGGTGCGACCTGTTCCATTAAACTATTAAACGCCTCTTTTAATAAACAAAATTTCTACTGCTAGCGTACACGATAACTATCTGGAAGCCAAATCCGCCGTCAATTTCCACAAAAAAAGAGAGCCGATAGAGTCGGCTCTCCTGATGCAATCTCATAATTTTGTCTGAAAAGGAGGTTACTCAGCGGTTGGTTAACTGATTAAACTCTCCAAACTCTATAACTCTATGAACTCTACTGTCTAACCAGGCGCAGATCGATCCACACCGCGTAATCCCGGCTCAGACTATCACCGCCGAGCACCCGGACGGTGAAGGTGCCCGACTGGCCTGATTTGATGCCGGTCAGCGGCACCACGTTTTCGACAGGACTGTTTTGGTATTGGACATTGGTAGACAAAATTTGCACCCCTTCTGAACCATCATCAGGGGTGAAGACCACCTCAAAGATAACCCCATCATCACTTAAAATCGACAGCTTGGTGAAGCCCAAATTGGCGACCAGCACATCGGTCGGTTCCAACGGGGTATCAACCTGATACTTGCCTTCGATAAACCCGGCGTCTGCGTCAGGATAGGTCAGCAGGACATCTTGCTCGCTCTCCTGGTTGCCGCGCAGCAGTCCCCGGCCTTTGGCCACCAGTCCTTCCGGGGTAGGAATTTCTAATTCCTCACTGACGTTGGTCGCCTGTGGCGTATAGGTATTATCTCCGGCGGTCCAAGTCGCTTCGCTGGCATTTTCGATAAAGTCATAGAGAACGGTTGAACTGCCCTCTTCCACCAACTCGGTCGGGTCGGCCGGGAGAACTTCGATTTCCAAATACATCTCCGGGCCAAACGGCTCACCTTCAATATCGTGCAACTGCCAGACGCCGCGA
>JAGRCC010000414.1 GCA_020433785.1 Anaerolineae bacterium | reverse complement strand
GATTACCCCCATGTAGATTTAATCTTTTAATAAAAAACACTTAGCTGGACCGTTATTGAGCCCAGTTAAATTATTGCCTCTTAATTTTTCGCCGTTGGAAAATTCACATTTCCTTATCGACTTTATTGTGCTATAATGACGCTAGTAAAATATAGCTAATTGAGAAAAATTGCTACCAGCGAATTTTCGCTAATATTAACACAAAAAGCCCCTCTTGTCAAGCACGTTGTTAAAATTATTTACCATTGGGCCGAGGTAAACCCGCTCCCAAGAATAGGCTAATCAATGAAAACAGAGCTGATCAACATTATTTTTGGAATGAAAATTCGCCAATCTCGAATTGAAGCTAATATGAGCTTATCCGAATTTGCTAACCGCTGTGATTTGTCCCCATCCTACATTACCGAGATTGAAAAAGGCCGCAAATACCCTAAGAACGATAAAATCATGAAGATGGCTGATGTTTTAGATCAGGATTACGATAATTTGGTGTCGATCAAGCTCTCGCCGTCTCTAACTCATCTGGAAACGATTCTTTCCTCCCCTATTCTAGGCGAGTTTCCTTTTGAGGAATTCGGCTTAGACCCCAATAGCATCGTCAGTATTTTTACGCGCATCCCGGATAAGGCTAGCGCATTGGCCCACGCTATTTTAGATATTGTCCGGCAGCATAATATTAAAGAAGAGCACTTCCTGCGCGCCGCTTTGCGATCATACCAGGAACTACACGAAAATTATTTTCAGGATATCGAAGATGCGGTTGATCGATTTGCCAGCCAATACGATTTAGAACTGACCCCGCCCTTATCCCAGAGCCGATTGGAAGACATTATCTGCCAAAAATTCGGCTATGAGCTAAATATTTCTGAATTAGTAAACCAACCTCTATTGTCAACCTATCGGTCGGTCTACATCGACGGTAGAAAACCCAAGCTGCTGCTCAACGCCGCCCTGCGCCCCAGCCAAATCAAATTTCTCCTGGCGCGAGAGCTAGGTTATCAATATTTAAAGCTTGAGGAGCGAGGCAACACCTCGGCCCCGGATCGGGTTGAGTCGTTTCAACAGGTGCTCAATGATTTCAAAGCCTCTTATTTCGCCGGCGGGCTGTTGATGCCCCGGTCGGCGATTCTAACCGACATCCGAGCTTGCTTTGAGCGTGAAAGCTGGAACGATGAACCGCTGCTGCGGATGCTTGAGAAATATGACGTTTCGCCGGAAATGCTGTTTTATCGGCTGAGCGAACTTATTCCCCAATTCTGCGGCGTTCGGTTGCATTTTTTACGCTTTAACGGGACCGACAATGCTTATAAATTAGTCAAACATTTGAACATGAGCGCTTGGCTGCTGCCGCAGAGCAACGAAGTCAACGAACAAGCCTACGATCATTTGTTAGGAGTCCGCTTACTCAAAGAGATGTCCACCGCTGGAGCGGTCGATCAGTTTAATAACCGCCCAATGGTCGGCGTCCAAATCGATAATTTCATTCATTCCCGCGAGCGCATTCTAGCCTTTGGTCTGGCTCGCCCACTAGCCTTGTCACCGCAGATTGGCAGTAGTGTGACCCTTGGCTTTCGGATAACTCCGGAATTAAGGAACACAGTTCATTTTGTAGATGATCCGGCTATTCCGATCACCATTGTTAATGACGAACCCACCATCTCCACTGCCGAAAAAGAAAACATCGGGCGTGAAGCAGCGCTTAATCAACTCATTGCCAAAATGAAAACATGACATCCCCGACGTGCAGTTGAATAGTTAGATAGTTGGTTGGCAAAATATCCAACCAACTATCTAACTATTCAACCACTAAACTGTTTCACAACGTTGCCGAAATTAAATTTTCACGGAACCTTAGTACCTATTCACTAGAAAATTGATATAGCCTTTGTATCCGGGACAATGATATAATAAATACGGATTCCTATTAATCGATCCCACCAGGAGTTAATTTAATGGCACTCCCTGCTCGAGCCACTGCCAGAGAGGGAATAAATCCGTTTCGCTCTATAAAAACCAAATTTATTCTGCTGCTGTTAGCCGTTTCAATTACGCCCTTAATTGCTATTAGTTGGTTTACTTACGCTGTTTCTGATCGTATTCTGCAAACTCAAGTAACTAACCACTTAATTAGCGTGCGAAATCTAAAGGCCGAGCAAATTGAAACGTTTTTTACCCAAACGGCGGACGATATTCGGCTGGCGGCCAAACTGCCGACCACAGCTCAAGCTGCTCACGATCTTAGTCGTCAGCCTTGGCCCACAATCAGTAACCGCTCCAATAGTTATACGCCCTTCTTTGATGAAATTATACAAATTAAAGGTTACAACGATATCTTTCTCGTAAATACCGACGGTGACGTTATTTACCGGCACAGCCACCTTCCCCTACCTGATGGCCCTTTTCTCAATAACGCGCTCGCCGATTTATTTGAAACGTTACGGACCGATCCCAGCAGCGCCGGCCCGGCTATCGTCACTCTACCGTCGGCTCCCAACTCAAACGAAGCATTGAGCTACCTCTTTGGCACACCCATCATCGTCAATGACACAAATGTTGGTCTTCTTGTTTACCAAATTCCTCACATCATCATAGAAAAAATCCTCAACAGCCAGACCGACAGTACCCCCCAACAAAGCAAAATATCGCTGGCTTTGATCAGCCCCGGCATTGATCCGGCTGATCAACCCACCAGCGGCGTTATCGATACGGCCAGCTTAGAACGGGCATTGGCCGGCGAAAGCGGCGTTGCCCTGGCGCTCGATGACCAATCCCTACCGTTTTTAACGGCATACCAACCCTTAACCATCGGTAATCAAACCTGGGGTCTTATCGTCGAAACAAACGAGGACCAAGCCCTGAGCGGCTTACGAAATTTTCGAACTTCGGTCATCTGGATTGCGGGGCTAATCATTTTGGGTGCGGGTAGTTTAGCGGTACTGATTGCCCGGACCATTACCCAGCCTATCTCGAATTTAACCACAGTAACCACCGCTATTGCCGAAGGTGATTGGAGTCAAGCCGTAGCCGTCACCGGCCAGGATGAGATTGGCTTACTGGCGAAATCGTTCAATAAGATGAAGGTGCAGTTGCAGCATGCTTTTGCTACGCTTGAGGATCGAGTTCGGGAGCGAACTCGCGCCTTGGAAACCAGCACCGAAATTAGCTACCAACTTACCGCCATTTTAGATTTAGACCAACTGCTCAAATATGTCATCAACTGCCTGCAAAAAGAATATAATTTTTATCACACTCACATTTATCTGCTTGAGAGCAGCGAACCAAAACTTGTTTTAACAGAAGGAACAAACCCGGCCTGGGCTAATCCTCAGGGTCGGCATTACTATATTGATCTCGACACCTCCGGCAGCCCCATTGCCCAGGCGGCCCGAACCCGCGACATCGTCATCATTGACAACGTTCATCAGGCCAACCAATGGTCGCCGGAATTTATTTTGGCCGATACCCAAGCCGAAATTGCCGTACCGATTATGATGGGCACGGCTGAAGCGTTAGTCGGTGTGTTGGATGTGCAGAAAAGTGAGGTAGCCGGCTTTAGCGACAGCGATGCGCGCCTACTGCGAGCGCTGGCTAACCAAGTCGGAGTGGCTATTCATAACGCCCAGTTATACAGTCTGGTCCAGCGGGAATTGGCCGAACGAAAACGAGCGGAAAAAGCCTTGCAAGCCGCCAATGCCGAGTTAGCCGAACGCGCCCAGCAACTAGAGGCCCAAACCCATGAATTGGTCAAGGCCAAAAACGAGGCTGAGTCCGCCAGCCGGGCCAAAACTGAGTTTCTAGCCAATATGAGCCATGAATTGCGGACGCCACTCAACGGAATTCTGGGCTACACTCATATCCTCAAACGAGACGCCGGTCTCAATAAGTCGCAAAAAGAAGGGCTTAATATTATTCAGCAGAACGGCGATCACCTCCTGACGTTAATTAACGATATCTTGGACCTGTCTAAAATTGAAGCCCGCAAAATCGAACTCTACCCAACCGACTTTCACTTACCTAATTTTTTAACCAGCATCACCGAAATTTATCGGATCCAGGCTATGCAGAAAGAGTTGGCATTTAAATACGAAGTTTTGAGCCATCTACCCACCGGCGTTCATGGCGATCAAAAACGACTTCGCCAGATTCTGATCAATCTCTTAGATAATGCGGTGAAATACACCCACAAAGGCAAAATCAGCTTTAGGGTTCAACAGCTTGATGATGAAACTGATAGTTCGACCTTAAAAATCATCCGGTTTGCAGTCGAAGATACCGGCATCGGCATCACCCCCGATCAGATCGACAAAATCTTCCTGCCGTTTGAGCAAGCCGCCGACATTCAGAGCCGGGGCGAAGGGGCCGGCTTAGGGTTGGCCATCACCTCCAAATTAGTCAAACTCATGGGCAGCGATTTGAACCTCAAAAGCCAGCCCAATGTAGGGTCTACATTTTGGTTTGATTTGCCGTTGGGGATCGTATCGGCGGCGTCCCCGCTTAAACCGATGGAAGCCAACCAACCCCAAATGGTTAACAACTCAGAAGTTGAAACCTCGCCCTACAGTTTAGAGCAGATCATGAAAATCATTGCCCCGCCGCCGCTAGACGAGATGAAAATTTTATTTGAACTGGCTCGGCTGGGCGACATGGCTGGTTTGCAAAAACGGGCTGAACGGCTAAAAAAAATCGACTTAAAGTACGTCCCCTTTGCCACCAAATTAAGCGCCCTTGCCAAAAATTTTGAAGAGGAAAAAGCCCTGGCCTTAGTCAAGAGCTATATGGAGCAGATTGAATGACGACAAAATCACAAAATGCCACCACCGACTTCTCTCATAAAAAGAATCAACACACCATTCTAATTGTTGACGACAATCGGGATAATCTGGCCGTCCTATCGTATCTCAATTCTTATGGGTATCGCGTTTTAGTCGCCCGTAACGGTGAAAGCGCCCTGCAAAAAGCCCGCGATGGGCACCCGGATATTATACTGCTCGATGTCCTAATGCCAGGGTTAGACGGCTTTGAAACCTGCCAAAAATTAAAAAGTAACCGGCAAACCAAGGATATTCCCGTCATCTTCATGACCGCTCTGGCCGAAGCCGGCGACAAAGTTAAAGGGTTTCAGGTAGGCGGCGTCGATTATATTACCAAACCCATCCAACATGAAGAAGTACTTGCTCGCGTCAAAACCCACCTGAGCATCCGCGACCTAACCCATAACCTACAAGACCAGGCCAATGTTTTACAGCGGATGAACACAGACCTGGTCAAACGCAGCATTCAAATTGAAACCAGCAGCCAATTAGGGCAACAAGTCACCTCCATCTTAGACCTGGACGAGTTAATGGTCAGAGTGGTAAAACTGATCCAATCGAAATTTAGTTACTACTTTGTGGGCATTTGGTTGATCGAAGAGCAGCAAGGAGCGGTTGTACTCCGAGCCAGGGCAGGCAGCGACGAACACCGGCTGCCGCCGCCGGGATTTCATCTCCCCATCACCGATACTAACTACGCCGTCGTATGGGTTGGGCATTACTGCCAGCATTACCTAACTAACGATACCGGCGAAACAGCCAAATTGTTGGCGGCTGATACGCTGCTGGCGGCCAAATCGGAGTTAACGCTCCCACTGCGGGTGATGAATGAGAGCATCGGCGCTTTGGACATTTTAAGCGATCGCCCTGAGGAATTTTTTGAGGAAGACATTCTGGTGCTGCAAACGCTGGCCGATCAGATTGCCATTGCTATTCGAAACGCCGAATTCTACAAAGTAGAGCAGCGGCGGCGGCGGCTGGCCGAGTCGCTGGAGCATACCGGCCGGGTGTTGTCCAGCACCTTGGATCTGAAGCAGGTTCCCGGCCGCATTTTGGAAGAATTGGCTAAAGTGGTTCCCTATGAGCGAGGGTTAGTCCTGCTACAACGGGGAGACGCCCTCCACAGCATCGCTCAACGCGGATTTCCCGATAATGAAAAGGCCCCTTTGGTTCATATATCTATCCACTCCGGCGACATCTTCCAACGCATTACCGAGTCACGCCGCCCCCTCTTACTAAACGATGTCACTCAAGACTCAGGTTGGCGTCAACTCGATTGGCTGCCGATTAATCATTCGTGGTTAGGCGTTCCCTTGATCACCAAGGGCAAAGTTATCGGGATGATGTCACTGACCCGGCTCGAGACCGGCGCCTTCAGCCTTGACGATGCGACGATGGTACTGGCTTTTGCCGGCCAGGCTGCTATTGTGCTGGAAAATGCCAGCCTCTATGATGAGATTAGCCAACTCAATGAAGACCTCGAATTAAAAGTGATGCAGCGGACAGAAGAGCTGAACAAAGCCTACCAAATATTAGAGCGCCTGGACCGGACTAAAACCGACTTTATCAACGTCACCTCACACGAACTTCGCACCCCATTAGCGGTCATTAAAGGCTACAGCCAGATGCTCAACATCCGCCCCGCTGTTAGTCATGACGGCAAAGCTCAAGAACTACTAAACGGCATCATTGCCGGCGTAACCCGGCTTCATCAAGTAGTTAACACCATGCTCGACGTGGCTCGTATCGATGCCGAAGTATTACAACTACAACCGGAAGCGGTCAATATCCACGAAATTATCAAACAAATCTGCCAACAGTTTACCCCGGCCCTTCAAGAGCGCAGCCTGACGGTGACGCTAGCCGGTCTAAAAAACCTGCCCCACATTCAGGCCGACCCTGAACTGCTCGATAAAGTTTTTTACAATTTGATGGTCAATGCGATAAAATACACCCCTGACGGCGGAGCTATCACTATCGACGGCCATGTTGTCGAGTGGGGTGACCAGACCTCGGTTGAAATTGTGGTCAGCGATACCGGCATCGGCATCGATCCGGAGCATCACGACCAAATCTTTGAAAAATTTTATCAAACCGGAGAGGTAGCCCTACACTCATCGGGCCAGACCAAATTCAAAGGCGGCGGCCCTGGCTTGGGTTTAGCCATTGTACGCGGCATCATCCTGGCCCACGGCGGCCAGGTGTGGGTTGAAAGTGAAAAATTCGATGAAGAAACTTATCCCGGCAGTCGCTTTCATGTGGTCTTACCGTTGCTCCAACCCAACATCGACTAAATTACTCAAAGAAGTGTGACAGAACTTACGGTACAGCAACGATGATGAAAATTCCGTAGGACAAAGTTAAATTTGTCCTACAAATCTTATTTTCAAAGAAGACGAACATTTCACATTACTTAAATCTACAACTCCAAAACTCCAAAAACTCTATAAACTCTATGAACTCATAAAACTCTACGATGAAAAATTGGACTGCTCCCCAAGATTGGCTCAAAATCACTACCATTGATCTCCACACCGGCGGCGAACCACTTCGCGTCATCATCGATGGCTGGCCGACCATGCCGGGCCGCACGATTTTGGAGAAACGACGCTACGCTAAAGAGCGGCTCGATCACCTGCGCACCGCCCTCATGTGGGAGCCGCGCGGCCACGCCGACATGTACGGCTGCCTGCTGCTGCCGCCCAACGA
>JAGRCC010000413.1 GCA_020433785.1 Anaerolineae bacterium | reverse complement strand
GTCTTTTTTATGTGCCGGGCGGCGATACCGCCGATGAAACGGCAGGGCCAAGGCGCGATTGTCAACTTCGGCTCAATTTGGGGCGACGTTGGTGCGGCGGGGGTGGCCGCTTACTGCGCTACGAAAGGCGGGGTGCATCTGCTGACCAAAGCGATGGCTCTCGACCACGCTAAAGACGGCATCCGTATCAACGCCGTCTGCCCCGGCGAAGTCAACACGCCTATGCTCCAATCCGAGCGCCACGAGCCGGTAACGCCGGAAATGATGCAACGGATCGCCGACACCGTTCCGCTCGGCCGTCTGGCCGAGCCGGTTGAAATTGCCCGCGTCGTTCTCTTCCTGGCCTCCGACGCCGCCAGTTATATGACCGGCTCATTGGTGGCGGTTGACGCCGGATATACAGCGAGATGAAACGTAGTACGTGGAACGTGGGCTTACCTGCAACATTCTACGTTCCATGTCTCACGTAATACTATCATGAGGTAAACTCACCATGAACTATCGCCCGCTGGGTCGCACTGGCGTCAAAGTTTCGCCGCTGGTGCTGGGTACTGACAATTTTCTCAACCCTACGCCGGAAGCCGAGTCGATCCGACTGATCAACCGTGCCTTGGCGGCGGGGATTAATCTGATCGACACCAGCAACAGTTACAAGCAGGGCGAGAGCGAGCGCATCATCGGCCAGGCGTTGGCGGAGAACGGGCGGCGGGATGAGGTCATTATCGCCACCAAAGTGCATTATCCCACCGGTCCCGGCCCCAACGATCGCGGTAACTCCCGGCTGCATCTTATGCAGGCGTGTGAGGCCTCGCTGCGGCGCTTGCAAACCGATCATATCGATCTCTACCAACTGCACCGGCCCGATTTCGAGACGCCCATCGACGAGACGCTAAGCGCACTGACCGATTTGGTACGGCAGGGCAAAGTGCGCTACATCGGCAGCTCGACCGCGCCGGCCTGGAAAGTAATGGAAGCGATGATGACCAGCGAGTTAAAAGGCTACGTCCGGTTTGTATCAGAGCAGCCGCCCTACAATTTGCTCGACCGGCGCATCGAAAATGAGCTGGTGCCGCTGTGCCAGGCCTATGGATTGGGGTTGATCTGCTGGTCGCCCCTGGCAATGGGTATGCTGGCCGGTCGCTATGCCAATGACGATATCCGGCCCACAGGCTCGCGGGCGGCGCTGCGCGGCGGCATCTACGCTGATCGGGTCACGCCCCGGGCGGTTGAAATGGGCAACAAATTTGTGGCGCTGGCGCAAGCGCACGGCCTGTCCGGGGCGCAGTTGGCGATCTTGTGGGCCAAGGACCAGCCGGGCATCACCGCGCCGATTATCGGCCCCCGAACCATGGAGCAGCTTGAGCATTTGCTGCCGGTGCTGGACATGACGCTCGATGAGACCATCAGAACAGCTTGCGATGCGTTGGTTCCCCCCGGTAGCGCCGTGGCCAATTTTCACAACTCCGCGCCGTGGATGAAGATGAAGCTGTTGTAGGAATGGGGGACATTTTACTTTGGAGGCAAGCTCGAATCACTGAAGGCGCTGAGAAAAAATGACATCGCTGAACTACTCAGCCCCCGTGTCATTTCGAGCGACGAAGGAGCGAGAAATC
>JAGRCC010000412.1 GCA_020433785.1 Anaerolineae bacterium | reverse complement strand
CGCTCATTTTCTCGCGGCGGAAACAGGGGGTATGAGCCAGATAGCGAATAGGAAGTTGGTCGGCCTCCAAAATCTCGTCGGCAAAGATATTAGTTAGCGGCACTTCGGCGGTGCCGATGAACCAATAATCTTCCTCGGCATCGTAATACATATTGTCCCGAAATTTGGGCAGGTGGGCCGCGCCGACCATCGCCTGCTCGCGGACCATAAATGGCGGGTAGATTTCGGTGTAGCCGTGCTGCTGGACGCCGGTGTCGATAAACCAGTTGGCCAACGCTCGGTGCAGGGCCGCGCCGGCCCCCTTGAAGACGTAGAAACGGGTGCCGCTGATTTTGACGCCGCGTTCAAAGTCGATGATGCCTAAATCTTCGCCCAAATCCCAGTGGGGCCTCGGGGTAAAGTCGAACTGGGGCGGATCGCCCCAGCGCCGAACTTCGACATTGTGATCTTCGTTAGGGCCTACGGGCACGTCGGGGCCAGGCATGTTCGGCACATAGAGCTGTTTGTCAAGCAGATCGGCCTCAACCTGGCGCAGAGTTTCATCCAACTCTTTGATCTTATCGCCAATCTCGCTCATACGGGTTTTTTGAGCTTCGGCCTCAGCTTTTTTGCCCTCACGCATCAACAAACCGATAGCCTTGCTGCCGGTATTGCGCTCTTGTCGCAGCGCTTCAACCTCCTTCAACAGCTCTCGCCGTTGCTCATCCAGCCGCAGAATGTCGTCGATGGGCGCTTCGGTGTTCAAATCGACCAGTTTAGCCTTGACCAACTCGGCGTTTTCTCGGATAAAGTTTAAGTCTAACATAAATGCCTCCTAAAGAATTTAATAGATTTGCAGGGTAGCAGGGTCGCAAAGTCGCAGAGGAGCAAGGTCGCAAAGTAGCAGGGGAGCAGAGTTACAGGGAAGCCATGTTGCAATCTTAAGACTTTGCCACTTTGTCACCTTGCGACTTTGATAACAAAAAACCCCGCCCTATAAAAGGGCGAGGTCTCAACTCGCGGTGCCACCTTTTTTCGTAGAGAGACGCGCTCTCCACAATCTCTGGGCGCGATAACGGGCGCAACCGGAACGGCTTATCGCCGCCAACTCATGAGTGGAATTCAGCCATTCCGTCGAGCGCCTCGCACCGACCGGCGCTTCTCTGAAACCGGGAAATCGCTTACTTTTCTCCGTCGCAGTTGTTAAGGTCGATTATAGCACAAATAATGATTATTGCAATGGTAAAATTCAGACAAATTGGCGCAACTATTCAAGCCACTGGTACTTTTGCTCACAATTAAGCACCAGTGACCTGATTTTACGAACTTACTTTCTATGCGGCGCTGGTTGGGCCATAACTCTGGCGATCGTACGAAGTTCGAGCCACCACTGCTCTTTGGGCCTTTCGTGGTCCATATCCATCATGCTGGGCAGACTATCCATCTTGAAGAATTGCACTTTACCCCCTTGAAGGCCCATAAACGCCCCGGTAGGATTAGTTTTCTCTGATTCTTCGATCAAAAATTCAATGCATCGCCGCGATAGGCGAATGGCTTGAATGCGGTCGAACGGCGTAGGATCGCCGCCCTGTTGGAGGTGCCCCAAGATAGCCGTCCGCACATCAAAGAGTTCGCCGCCCTCTTGTTCAAATAAGGCGGCCATAAAGTCGGTGCTATACAATGAGTTTGATTTTTCATTACGAATGAGCAGCCCCAGCCGCTTACCTCGGCGGAACCCTTCAATCAGGTCGGCCAGGTCCTTTTGCAGATCGCCGATGGTTACCCCTTCTTCAGGCAGGTAAACGCGCTCGGCGCCGGTGGCCAGGCCGCTCATTAAAGCCAGATAGCCACAGTAGCGACCCATCACTTCGACGACAAAGCAGCGATGTGATGCCACTGCCGATTGTTTGATCTTGTCCACCACCTCGACAATACTGTTTAGGGCTGTGTCTGAGCCAATGCTTAGCTCCGAACCGGGCAAATTATTGTTAATGGTCGCCGGTAAGCAGATCATCGGAATATTAAAAGCGGGGAAACTTTCTCGCTCATTGTACATTTGGTACAGGGCTTTGTAGCCGGCCCAGCCGCCAATCATCAGCAACCCGTCAACGCGATGCTCTTCCAATTGGCGGGCGATCGCGTAAAACTCGCTCTTTTTGGGTACCCGGCGATTCGTGCCTAACTCCGCACCGCCCTTAGGCGCCCAGCCGTGCACACTCATCCAATCCATTTCTCTGATGTTGCCGTGAATTAAGCCGCTGATGCCGTCATCAACCCCTAGCATCGTGTGCCCCTTATCCAACCCCAACCGGATGGCAGTTCTGGCGGCGGTATTCATGCCCGGAGCCGGCCCGCCGCCGTGCATAACGGCCAGACGCAATATTTTTTGGTTCGGGTCTGGGGGGTGAGGTAAAGCTCTGACCAGCGTTCGCAGGGTGCGGAAATTTTCTCTAAAGCTACCGCCGCGCATTTCCATTGCTTTGTCGTAATCTTTGGCCGCGATAAAATCGGCCACGGCATGGGTTTGGCGGACGCTGTCCATCAGCGATGAGTGGGTAATCCGGTTCTCGCGCATCCCGATGAGTTGAGGTTCGGTATCAGGGGTGGCGGCTAAAATCTGGTCAACGGCTGCGTAGCCGAGCAGGGTCGTCAGATAACGGTCAAAGGCGCTCGGTGAGCCGCCGCGCTGAACGTGACCCAGAATAGTAACCCGAGCGTCCTCGCCCAGCCGTTCCTCTAAAACTTTTTGGACGTAATCGCAGGTAATCGGATTCCCATAACGGTCTTGCGCCCCTTCAGCAACAATGACGATGCTGTCGCGACGGCCCGCCTGACGACCGGCGGTCAAAACTTCACACATTTTCGCTTCCCAGTCATCGACATCGGGCGGGCTTTCCGGGATCAAGGCCCAGTCGGCGCCGGTGGCCAGCGCGCTCAT
>JAGRCC010000411.1 GCA_020433785.1 Anaerolineae bacterium | reverse complement strand
GCCCGATATCCCACTCATCATGGATCAGTTCCGGGATGAAGTAACTCTCGGTTTTGAAGTGCTGCCAATCCATAAAGGGATGGTGGGTGGAAAAGACCAGTCGGCCCCGTGGCTTCAGCACCCGATAAAACTCTTGCAGCGTCGGCTGCCACTCTTTGAGGTAATGCATCACCAGCGAAGTGACGACTAGATCGAAGCTCCCATCAACGGCAAAATCCAATGGTTCGGCCAGATTGGCTTGTAAGACCGTGGCCCGGCTGCCCACGCGGGCTTGAGTGAATCGTACAAATTCAGCATTAACATCAAATGCCGTCACTGCTGCGCCTTGGTCGAGCAGGTACTCGGTGTACCAGCCGGGGCCGCAGCCGGCATCTAAGACCTTTTGGTTAGCTAGCGCCGGCAGCAGCGAGAGCACCGCCGGCCGTTCATAGTAGGCGTTGGCCGGCCGGGTATCGGCGGTTTGAGCATACTTGCTGCCGGCCATACCCTGAAAACTGGCTCCGGTATGTTCGGTCATCCGTTATATCCTTATTCCGTTATGGTAGGGTTAAACCGGCGATATTTTACAATCAAACGTCCAACAGAGCGAATGAACTCAGTTGGCCTGCCTGAAACGCTCTGTCCACGTTAACTGGTTTCAACAACTAATTGGGGCGTTTCAGCGGTTTCGACTTTGCGCTTGCCCCCTCGCTGAATTTTATGGCGTAAGACGCCGCCACTGGCCTGATGACCCTGGCCAATGACCACAAAGGCCCCCGGATCGACCTGCGCCACCACTGTTTTAACCAGAGCGATATCGGGCCGATAGACCGTGCAGAACAGCGTGGTTTTCTCGGTATGGGTATACATCCCTTTCGACTCCCAACCGGTGATACCCACTCCCAGCCGCTCGAACAACGCCCGCGAAATCTCCTCAGGGTGAGTGGTAATAATAAAGGCCGTGCGGATCACGCTGGGGCCTTCGAGCATGTAATCGGTGGCCAGGCCATAGATAAACAACATGACCAGCGCATACAGGGCGATTTCCCAGCCAAAAAGAAGTCCCTGGGTAAAAATGATGCCACCATCGACCATCATATAAAGCTGCGTAATCGGTAGGCCGGTTTTTAATTGAATAATGCGGCTGATAATACCCGTACCGGCAAACGCACCTCGCCCTAAAAAGATTAACCCCAGGCCGATGCCGCCCAAGACGCCGCCGTAGAGCGTATTGAGCAGTAGATCGTCGGTTAACCCCTCCGGGGGCAGCCAGCCCGACAAAAAATTCAGGCAAAAGCTGTAAAGGAGGGTGACGTACCAGGTGCTGACTAGAAAGTGAAAGCGGCCCAGGAAATAAAAGCCCAAAATCAGCATCGGCGCCTGAAGTAACAGGGTGGCAATACCCAGTGACAGGCCGGTCAGATGGTTGATAATCAAAGCCAGGCCCATTACTCCGCCGGGCGCGATATTCGTCCGCCGCATAAAGATATCGAAGCTGGCCACGATCAATAAGGTGCCGATGGTTAGAAAAAAGTAACTGCGTAAAAACAGCAAGAGATTATCATGCGTAAATAAAGCACTGAGTTTTTGCTTCATGATTGTATTCCCTTGAAGATAAAGTGATCCAAAGGCCAAACTGCCCAGCATACCACCCAGCCTAATTCGAACAGGGCGTTCCAAATCACGGTTTTTTCTTGATGTTGGCATATAAGGTTCAAAAGAAGAAAGTTAGAGGAAGTTCTAACCCGACTCACCCGACTGGCTTTGGACCTGCGCCGTTTCGCAGCGCCGGCAGATGGGAAATGTCAGCCAGGGGATCGTCGAGCCGTGCGCATATTCGGGCGCGGGCGCGGCTAAGGCCATATTGGCCGGGTTGCCGCACAGAAAGCACGGCAGCGAGGGTTCAATATTAATTAGCGCCATTTGGTGCGACTCTGTGGTTTCCGGCACGTAAGGAATAAGGGCTTTGGCAACATCTACATATTTTTTCGGTAAATTTGACATGGGTAAAATCTCTCTCACTAAAATTAGTATAAGCTGTCAGCTATCAGCGGTCAGCCGTCAGTAATTAAAACTAAAGTTAACTTTGGGCTATCAGAATTGGCTCCATCCCCAAAAAATGGCGAGAATGAAAACGAAGCTGATAGCTGACAGCTAAGGGCTGAATGCTCCCAATTTTTTACGGCTCCAATACGCGATAAATCGCTCTGGCGACGCGCTCCGGGGTGGGGATGAAGGTGTCTTCCAGTTTGGGCACGGGAAAGGGCGTGTCGGGGCCGGTGACGCGCTCAACCGGCTTGAGCAGCGAGTAAAGACACTGGTCGTTAATGACGGCGATAATTTCCGCCGCCACCCCGCCCGTACGGGCCGCCTCGTGGACCACCACCGCCCGGCCCGTTTTGCTGACCGACGTCGCAATTGTTTCTTCATCCAGCGGCGCGATTGTGCGCAGATCGATCACCTCAATCGACGCGCCGCTGGCCTGTTCGACCTGCTGAGCGGCGGCCAGGGCCACGTTGACCATCGCCGCGTAAGCGATAACCGTCACCTCGCGGCCGGGTTTGACCACATGGGCCTGCCCCAGTGGCAGCGTGTAGCGTTCCTCTGGTACATCCTGCCGGAAAGATCGATATAGCTTCATATGTTCCAAAAACAGCACCGGGTCCGGATCATCGATGGCTGTGTGGAGCAGCCCTTTGGCATCGTACGGCGTCGAAGGCATGACCACCTTGATCCCCTGCACGTGCATAAACAGGGCTTCGACGCTGTCCGAGTGCATTTCCGGCGGGCGCACCCCGCCGCCGCACGGCGCACGAATCACCAGCGGTGCGGTATAAACCCCGCTGGATCGATACCGCATCCGGGTCACCTGTGTAGCGATCTGGTTGAAGCAGGGATAGGTAAACGGGGCAAATTGAATTTCGGCCACGGGCCGCAGCCCGTAAATTGCCATCCCCAACGCTGCCCCCACAATAGCCGACTCCGCCAGCGGGGTGTCAAACACCCGCTCTTCCCCAAAGCGCGCCTGCAGGCCGTCGGTCACCCGGAAAACGCCGCCGTTTTGCCCCACATCCTCGCCAAAGACAAGAACGTCGGGATTACGCTCTAACTCAATCGCTAATGCATTATTGATGGCCTGGACCATGGTCCATTTAGGCATACGAATAGCTCCACAAACTCCATAAACTCTACAAACTCTAAAACCCCAAAAACTCCTCTCGCTGCCGCTGCAACTGCGGGGGTAATTCGGCGTAGGTGTAATCAAACTGGCGGGCGGGGTCGGGTGGCGGGAGGACTTCGTATAGGTCGAGGGCGGCCTGGAATTCGGCGTTGACCTCGTCGTGTAACTGCTCGTCTTGGGCGTCGGTCAGTAGGGTTCGGTCCATTAAGAATTTACGATAGCGGGTGATGGGATCGCGCTGCCGCCAGGCCTCTAGTTCGGCCGGGGGCTGGTATTTGGTCGGGTCGTCGGCGGTGGTGTG
>JAGRCC010000410.1 GCA_020433785.1 Anaerolineae bacterium | reverse complement strand
TTTCGGCAAAATCTTGCAGATGCTCCACCGTCAAGGCCTGGCTGAAACCGGTGTGATGCGCTCCGCCGGCCAAAATCCAGGCCGCGGCGGCGATCTTGAGATCGGGCTGCGGTTTCCACAGCGCGCGAGCGACCGGCAGCCGGGGCAGCGGCGCATCGGGGGCGACCGTCTCAACGGTGTTGACCAGCAGCCGGAAGCGGTCGCTCAAGTCAATCAGCGAGGCGTTCAGCCCCGGCCCGGCCGGCGCATCGAACACCAGCCGCACCGGATCGGCCTTGCCGCCGATGCCGAGCGGATGCACTTCCAGCGAGGGCCGGCCGTTGGCAATCGACGGGCAGATTTCGAGCATATGCGCGCCTAAAACTTTCATGCCGTTGGGATTGAAATGATAGGTGTAATCTTCCATAAAAGAGGTGCCGCCGGATAGCCCGGTGGCCATCACTTTCATAGCCCGCAGTAGGGCGGCGGTTTTCCAGTCGCCTTCCGCGCCGAAGCCGTAGCCGTCGGCCATGAGCCGCTGGACGGCCAGGCCGGGCAGTTGTTTCAAGCCATGCAGGTTTTCAAAGGTGGTGGTAAAGCCTTTAAAGCCGCCGTCGGTCAGGAAAGAGCGCAGCCCCAACTCGATCGCGGCCGCGTCGCGGAGAGCGTAGTGCATCTTGCCATCGGCTGATAGATCGTGGGCCACGACGTAGGCGGCTTTGTATTCCTCGATCAGGTTGTCGATCTGCTTGCCGCTGGCCGCGTTGACATGTTCGACTAAATCGCCCACGCCATAGCCGTTGACGGCAAAGCCGAATTCAATCTGGGCCGTGACTTTGTTGCCTTCGGTCACGGCCACTTCACGCATATTGTCGCCAAAACGGGCGATTTTGGCCCCGTGCAGGTCGTGCCAGGCGCTGGCCGCTCTGGCCCACACATCGACGCTGGCCAGCGTGGCCTCGTCTTGCCAGTGGCCGACCACGACTTTACGGGGCATACGCAGCCGCGCGCCGATAAAGCCGAATTCGCGGCCGCCGTGCGCCGTCTGGTGCAGGTTCATGTAATCCATATCGATGCTGTCCCAGGGGATGTCGCGGTTGAATTGGGTGTGCAGTTGGAGCAGCGGTTTTTTCAGTTGGGTCAGCCCGGCGATCCACATTCTGGCCGGGGAAAAGGTGTGCATCCAGGCGATTAGCCCCACACAGTTCTCGGCCGAGTTGGCCTCGATGCAGGTGCGGTGAATCTCATCCGGGGTGGTTACAATCGGCCGAAACTGGACTTTAATTGGAATTTGCGGCGACTCATCCAGGGCAGCGGCCACCTGCCGAGCGTCGGCGGCCACTTGTGCTAACGCTTCCGGGCCATATAGATGCTGGCTGCCGACGACAAACCATACCTCTAATTGAGTAAAAATATCTGTGTTCATTTTTTTCCTTAAAATTTTATCTATTGACCAAAACAGATTTTGGTAGCGATCTTACAGCTGATCGATGTCACCGGATGCTATCGTCGTGCCATTTTTTATTGAAGTTATCCCCTTTGATTAGCGGAACTGCCAATTTACGAGGTCAGCCAATTGCTCGATGTTGTCAGCATGAGCAAAGCCGGCACCGGTGTCAATATGCAATCCGGTGATGGCAAATTTTTTCGTCATGCAGATCTGAAAAATGGGCAGATACCCTTGCAGCAATTGTTGCTGGTCAATCACCAGATCCGTCCACCCCCCGCGAATGCCTTCTACCGTTGATGGGGTTAAATCAAAACCGACCATGTAAATATCGTCAGGCCCCAGGTCGGCCGCTTCCAAATAGGTTTGATGGATTGACGTCAGCGCGCCGTGATCGGTTACGATTAGGTCTACGTCAGGATTTGAGGAGACGTAATCAACAAAGGTTGCTGTTCCGGCAGCGGCATTGGCGTTGGTGGCATCATCAATTTCCAGATAATCTACAAACAAGCCGGCTTCATCCAGGGCATCAATGACCCCTTGGGTCCGCTGGCCACGTTCTCCCTGACTTACGAGACCCCAAACCATGGCTTGATCGCCGGCGCCGAGGCCAAAGCGCTTGACGGCTTCCGCGCCCAAGTTATAACCGGCCGAGTAATTTTCAGCGCCCACATAACCAAAGCCCTTGCCGACATATTTGGCCTCTAATTCAGGTAATGTCGTGTTTTGGCTGGTAACGATGATGCCTTGGGCCTCCGCCTTATCGGCCAAATCCCGTAAAGCTTCATCGCCGGGATGGCCCATAATGGCGATGCCGTCCGGCTGCGCGGCGACCGCCTCGGCGAATTGGGTGACCATTTGCTTCGGATTCCAATCGGACCAGACATATTCTACGTTGGCCCCCAGATCAGCCGCTGCGGCTGTAGCCCCACTGTAGACAACGGCGGCAAAGGGGTCGTCGGTTGCCCCGCCGGGAAAGAAGACAATATCGGTATCACGACACCAGTTGTCTAATTCCGGAGCGACACTTTCTGCTTCGTCAGGTTCTTCAGTTGCGGCGTGGACAACGGCTACTTCTTCGGTTACGGATTCGTCGCTGGATTCGGAGCAGGCGGTAAGGATCATTGTTAAAGCAAGTAAGCCTATTATTATAAAGTTGAGCTTTTTCATTTTTATCTCCTATTCAGGACTTGTACAGTTGCTCTGACCGGTTTCTCACCGGACCACAGCCTTAAGGTACACAGTCATCCTTACCCCTTATTTTTGTTGTAAACATCAAAGAAGACAGCGGCCAGTAGAACCAAGCCTTTAATTACCTGTTGCCATTCGATGCCGATACCAAGGATAGACATGCCATTGTTCATAACACCCATTACAAACGCGCCAATGACCGCCCCGATAACCGTACCAACCCCACCAGACATCGAAGCCCCACCGATAAAACAGGCGGCGATCACGTCTAATTCTAAGGCGTTACCGGCTTTGGGGGTGGCTACGTTGAGGCGGGCGGCAAAGACAAGCCCGGCCAGTGCCGCCAGCACCCCCAAATTGACAAAGGTAAAAAAGGTTATTCGTTCGGTATTGACCCCCGATAGTTTGGCGGCTTTTTCATTACCACCGATGGCAAAAATACGGCGGCCCAATGTTGTTTGGGTAGCCACAAAGGTGTAGGCCACAATCAGGACAAATAAAATAATAAGCACATTGGGCAATCCTTTGAAAGAGGCCATCAGATAAGACAAATACATAATCGCCCCAACCAAAACCACATTTTTTAAGATGAAGACGGGCAAAGGGGAGGTCTCAACCCGATATTGTTGCTGCTTACGTCTACTTTGGATGTCCATATAAATTAACGCCGCTGAAACAATGGCTGCCAACAGCAGTGTGGTCAGGTTCATGGTTTCATTACCGAAAAGGTCGGGAATAAAGCCGGTACTTATTCTTTGGAACCCTGTGGAAAACGGCCCAATTGATTGACCTTGCAACAAGGCCAGGGTTAAGCCTCTAAAGACCAACATCCCGGCCAACGTGACAATGAAAGAGGGTATCTTGAGGTAAGCCACCCAATAGCCCTGCGCCCCGCCAATAAGCCCGCCTAAAAGCAAGCAGATGATCATCGTCACCAGAAAGTTCATCTCATACGTGACCATCATCACAGCGGCGGCGGCCCCGACAAAGGCCACCACAGACCCCACAGAAAGGTCAATATGCCCGGCGACGATCACCAACAACATGCCAATCGCCATAATGACGATGTAGCTATTCTGTAGAATAAGGTTGGTCAGGTTGACCGGCTTCATCAATGTGCCGTCGGTCATGATTTGGAAAAAGATCATAATCACAATCAGGGCGACCAGCATCCCATATTGGCGAACGTTCTCTCTTAAAATTTTTGAGATACCGGCCAGGGAGCCGGTCGTCTCCATCACTTGATTCGGCGTTGTCATGACGCAATTATCTCCTTGTGCTGCATAATACTTTGCATAATCTTCTCTTGCGAGGCCTCGGCTTTGGGCATTTCGCCCACGATACGGCCCTCGTTCATCACGTAGATGCGGTCACACACCCCCAAAATTTCTGGTAATTCCGACGAGATAATGATGACGCCTTTGCCTTCGCTGACTAATTGATTGATGATGGTGTAAATTTCATATTTGGCCCCGACGTCGATGCCTCGGGTCGGTTCATCCAAAATCAAAATCTCCGGGCCGGCAAATAGCCATTTACTCAAGACCACTTTTTGCTGGTTGCCCCCGGACAGGTTGACAGTCTTTTGCAAAATGCTGGAGCATTTAATGTTGAGTTTATCCCGATACTCACGCGCTACGGCCAACTCTTTGGGCTGGTTAATCCTAAAGCTGCTGGCGATACCTTTGAGGTTGGCCAGAGTAATGTTGCTTTTGATGCCGTCGATGAGGATCAGGCCGAGACTTTTGCGATCTTCGGTCACATAGGCCAGGCCGTTAGCGATGGCCTTGTTAATGGAACTAACATCAATTTCTTGGCCATGTTTATAAACCTGACCCTTAATGTGTTTACCGTAAGAGCGGCCAAAAATGCTCATGGCTAACTCGGTGCGACCCGCGCCCATCAAGCCGGCAATCCCCACCACTTCGCCCTTTTTCACGTGGATATTGACATTGTTGATGACCTGCCGATCTTCGTGCAGGGGATGGAAGACATTCCAATTTTTGATCTCAAAGATGGTATCTTGGATTTCGACCTTACGGGGCGGATAGCGGTTGGTCAGGCTACGCCCAACCATACCCTGGATGATACGGTTTTCCGTGATCTCGTCTTGTCGACAATCAAGGGTTTCAATGGTCGCCCCGTCCCGTAAAATGGTGATAGAGTCGGCCACTTTAGAGACTTCATTTAATTTGTGAGAAATAAGAATAGAGGAAATACCCTGCGCTTTTAATTCGAGGAGCAGGTTGAG
>JAGRCC010000409.1 GCA_020433785.1 Anaerolineae bacterium | reverse complement strand
ACACCCAATCGCCGAATTCTCCGGCAAAAGCGGCGTAAGGATCGTCGGGAAAGGCTTCAGGCGGTGTCAGCATGGGGCTTGCGCCGTGAACAGCCCAGATGCGGCCGCGCAGCACGTATCGAAACAAATCGTTAGCGGTGATCGGATAAAGCCAGACCAGGGTGAAGCTAAACACGATGCCAAACCCCAGAATGAGCAGCTTTAATGTCTGCTCTTGGTTGCGGCGTATGGCGGCCGAGCGGCGGGATTCGGACTGTGAATTTTCGGCGATTGTGGCCGGAGATGCCGGGGGCGACGCGTAGCTTAAAGGATCAGACGGCGGAGGATTAAAATTCGTCACTAACTGCATCGCCCGCCAGAAGAGGTAGTAGAGTACAAAGATGCCGACCGTGTAGATGGGCGCAAACCAGCGGTAACCGCGCATGAGAATTTCTAAATCCGCCGCCGGCCCGCCGGCCTGAGTATTTGAAATTAAGGGGAAGGCCACAATGTAGGTGATATAGATGAGCTGTGTGATCAAGCCGATCACGACCAATTGGATCAACGTTTTACTTAGGGCAGCCTCAGTTGAGGCCGGGCGAATTTGCCGTTTGAGCGGCGGTTGGGCTGAGGTGGTTTCTGATAAGGTTTGGCTCATAGTTTAGAAATTGCCGAACTAAGCCATCGGCGGACGATATGTACCTTCGTGAGTTTTGATATTTGCCGTATTGTAGTCTAAAGTAGATTCAGAAACAAAACTTGTTTTTCAATTACCCTTTTGACAATCCCCCTTGGCTATGTTACCATCAAAGATCAATTGTAGTTGCCTGTTTTATAGGCGTAATTGACCAGACAAGTGATATTGAGCAACGCCCTGCCCATCAACGAATAAATCGGTGCTTTGAAGGAACTGCCTCCGCCTACCGACGCGGAGATTTTTTTTGCTGTGACCGTAAGTTAGAGGAATTAGGAAAGGTGTAGATATGAAAGTAGCTGTAACCGGCTCAATGGCTTTTGATTATATTATGTCGTTTCCCGATAGTTTTGCTAACCATATCTTGCCCGACCAGATTCAGCGGCTGTCCGTCAGCTTTTTAGTCGATTCGATGCGTCGCGAACGGGGTGGCACGGCCGGCAACATCGCCTACAACTTGGCGCTGTTGGACCAGCCGGCGCTGCTAATGGCCACCGTCGGGCAAGATGCACCGGAGTACATCGCCAGTTTGAAAGCGCGTGGTGTGGATACCAGCGGCGTTTTGCAACTCCCCAATGAATTTACCGCCTCCTTTTTTGTCAGCACCGATCAAACCAACAACCAAATCGCTCTGTTCTACACCGGCGCGATGGCCAAATCGGGCCGGATTAGCTTTGTGGAACAGGACCGACAAGGTATCAAACTGGCCATCATTTCTCCTAATGACCCCTGGGCTATGGTCAAATATGCCCAGGAGTGTCAAGATCTGCGAATTCCCTACATCTACGACCCCAGCCAGCAAATTCCCCGGTTGGCCGCCGACGATCTGATCAGCGGCATCAAAGGGGCCAAAATTCTTATGGTCAATGATTATGAATTTGAGATGATCAAAAATAAAACGGGCCTGACCACCGACGAAATCAGATCAATGGTCGAAACGATCATCGTTACCTTGGGCGAAAAGGGCTCGCTGATTTATACCGATGATCAGACGCTTGAAATCCCGCCCGCCAAACCCAATCGCATTGCCGATCCCACCGGCGTGGGCGATGCTTATCGGGCCGGCATTATCGCCGGGTTGATGCGCAATTATCCGTGGGAGGTGATTGGCCGGTTGGGGTCGGTCACGGCGGTGTATGTTTTGGAGCAGCACGGCACCCAACGGCACACGTACAACCGGCGGCAAATTGCCCATCGTTACCGTGAACTGTTTGGCGATGCGCTGGAATTGGAAGACTTTGTCAATTATCTGGATGAAGAATAAGACTCACAGGTGTTTGTTAAAACTCTAACTTTTTATCTACAAATTTTATATTTAATTCATATGAATTTTGACTAATGTCTTAAGTTAGTTTTCCTTAAGTCCAAGGTAGTATTAACTGAGTGGCTTGTCTTTTGTAAATAAGCGAGTGACATTTAGTTTACTACGCTCAGGTTAAAAGCCATATATTTTATTAAGGAGATCTCGATGAGTAAAAAGGATTTTGATGTAAAAGATTTGAATCTGGCCGAGCAGGGCCGTTGGCGCATTGAATGGGCGCTGAAAGAGATGCCGGTTATGCGCTCTTTAATGGATCGTTTCCACAACGAGCGCCCATTAGATGGGGTTAAAATGAGCGGCTGTTTGCACATTACTACCGAAACCGCCAACCTGGCCCGCGCCCTGCAAATGGCCGGCGCCGATATCGTGTTGACGGCCAGCAACCCGCTCAGCACCCAAGACGATACGGCAGCGGCGCTGGTATCCGTTTATGAAATTCCCACATTCGCCATCAAAGGGGAAGACAACGAAACTTACTACCAGCATCTTAACGCCGCGCTCGACCATCGCCCCAATTTGACGATGGATGACGGGGCCGACCTGGTTAGCATGCTCCACACCGAACGCACCAACCAGATCCCCGATATCATCGGCAGCACCGAAGAAACCACCACCGGCATCATCCGCCTGCGGGCTATGGCCGCCGAGGGCGCGCTCAAATTCCCGGTCATCGCCGTGAATGACGCCGACACCAAGCATCTATTCGATAACCGCTACGGCACCGGCCAGAGCACCTTAGACGGGATTATCCGGGCGACCAACATTCTCATTGCCGGCAAGGTGTTTGTTGTAGGCGGTTACGGCTGGTGCAGTCGGGGTATCGCTATGCGGGCCCGGGGTCTGGGCGCGAACGTCATCGTGACCGAAGTGGAGCCGATGAAAGCGCTGGAGGCCGTAATGGATGGTTTCCGGGTGATGCCGATGATGGAAGCCGCGCCTCAAGCCGACTTTATCTGCTCGGCCACCGGCAACAAACACGTCATCGACAAACATCACCTTGACGTGATGAAAGACGGCTGCTGTATCTCCAACTCCGGCCACTTCAATGTCGAAATCAACATTCCGGCTCTGGAAGAAATGGCTGTTGACAAACGACATCCTCGAACCTTTGTAGATGAATATCAACTGGCTGATGGCCGTAATATTCGTCTTCTGGGCGAAGGTCGTCTGGTCAACCTGGCTGCGGCGGAAGGTCATCCGGCGGCGGTGATGGATATGAGCTTTGCTAACCAGGCCATGTCGGCGGTTTATGTCTTCCAAAACGGCAAGGATTTGGAAAACAAAGTCTATCGCGTTCCCAAGGAAATCGACGAGGAGATTGCCCGCTTTAAGTTGGAATCGATGGGCGTGATGATCGACATGCTAACGCCGGAGCAGGAAAAGTACCTCAACAGCTGGCAAGAAGGAACCTAAATCACTTTATAGACCCTAAAGATTTCAAAAATCTTTAGGGTCTATGGTTTTAGCGACTATGCAAAACGATTTTGATGCCACAACCGAAGACTCCCTGCCTGTTCCGAAACCTTCACTCCCGTCAGAGCCGGAACCGTCCCCATCAACCACCGCCGCCAAAATTTTTCAAGGCAATAGTTATGATCTGGTGGCCTTTATCGGGGTGGTGGTTGGCGGGATGACGCTGTTGTCCTGCGCTACGCTAGGAGTGGGGCAATACTGTATGCCGCTAGTGCCCATTATCTTGGGTATCGTCGGCTTAGTTTCGGCCAAAGACTCGCTTAATCCGGAGCGGACCCGCCAGTTGTCCTGGTTGAGTATTGGGGCCGGGGGAGTCATTCTGCTGCTGCTTTTGATCTTTGTGGGTTTTTATATTGCCCTGGTTGTATTCGGTGTTGCTGCCGAAAACGGTTTTTAAAGATAACGTGTAACTATTCAGGCGACTGGCCCTTTGGCTTGCCGGTTAAAGGGCCGGTCACCTGGTCTATTGAAAAAATACGACCAAATTAAGGAGAAATTATATGAGTACAACATTTATGACCTCCCCCAGTTTGCTCTTTACGAGCGAGTCGGTGTCGGAGGGCCATCCTGATAAGATGTGCGACCAAATCAGCGATGCCGTGCTGGATGCGCTGATGGAACAAGACCCGTATTCGCGGGTGGCCTGTGAAACCGCGATCAAAACCGGCTTTGTGATGCTGCTGGGCGAAATTACAACCTCTGGCTTTGTCGATTTCGATAAGCTGGTCCGCAATGTGATCAATGACATCGGTTTTGATTGCAGTGAAAAAGGGTTCGATGGCAACACCTGTGGCGTGCAGCTAGCCATTGCCGCCCAAAGCCCCGACATCGCCATGGGCGTGGACAAAGCCAAGGAAGCCAAAGAAGGCCAGATGAGCGAGGATGAAATCG
>JAGRCC010000408.1 GCA_020433785.1 Anaerolineae bacterium | reverse complement strand
TCAAGCTTTCTTAATTTACACTGTACTTAGGTCCTCTGCCCATAAGTCACGTCAAGGTCGCGGCGTCGCTCCCATCGGTCGCCGGGGGTAAGGTAGTCGGCACTTGGAGCGCTACAAGATATAGGCCACTGGTTGGCCGGTATCGCCAGATATAGTGGTCCTATTCGTTGGGAAGGCCGGGCCAAAAGTACCGAGCCGCTTGCCCGAAAGCCCCGGCTTAAGGGCCTACCCGCCCGCATTTGTCATGGCGAGGAGGAACGACATAGTCATCTCCGCGTTCGGAAAAAGGGCTTGCTTCGCTTCGCTCGCAATGACATGGCCGAACTTATTTATGTTTCATTCCTAAGTAAGCAAGAAGGTGAGCCGCCGCAAAAAAAGTTGCCATAAAGGAGTAAATTGTGTCTAACGGGTTTGCGGCTAAAGGCTACACTCGGGCTATATTGGTCCTCAATATGAAACGCTTTATTCGGGATAGCCACGCCCGCAAGCGTTTTGAAACCTTGCGTGGCTCAGATGAGCTAACCACCACCTTACAAGTGGCCTGGCCACAGGCGCTGCAAGGGCAAACGCGGTTTAGGCCGTTGTCGGAAGCGGGTATGACCGAGGAAGATGTGGGGTTTGCCACCGGACTTTTTCGCTCGCTGATGATGAAGCGGCTAACGGCGCCGACATTTTCGCTGGATAAAAGCCAGGTCCGGTTTCCGGCTGATTTGGAGAGTAATTTCCAGTTCAAAACGCTGTTCAAACGGGCCTGGGATCGGTGGGATATTTGCATTCGACCCACAGTGACCGGTTTTTTTGTGATTCGTTTGAGTTTTGAATACCAACAGTCACCGCGCACCCTGATCGATCTGGCCAAGGACGCCATCAAACTTCAGGAACCGCTGGACGTACCCAGCGCCATGAACTGGCTGCAATACAATCGCCAGCGTTTTAAAGATGACCCGGAGATGCTGGCTAAAAAAGAGAGTTCGGTTAAGGCACTGCTGGCGTGGTTAGGGGCCGATGTTGATAACCCCCAGGCCGGCGAAATGCTGTACTATCCGGTCCAATGGAAATTGGCCGTTGAGGCGGTTAATCTATTTGTGGAAGCGGGTGGTTTTACCATTCCCCATAAAGATGGCGCTATCCGGCTACAGCCGTCGCCGCCGAGCCTGTCTCTGCCCATCCATGATTCCTACATTATCTACCATTTTGATGAGTGTTTCGCCGAACCGGGGATGATCAATCGGACCCAAGCCGGCAAAAGCCAAGCCGGGGTTAAGATGGCCGTCTCGCTGAATGATATCCGTAAATCCAAAAAATCGCGCAATGCTCTGGTAAACTTGCTGGAAGGAACCGTCTTGCGCGACCCGGACAAACCGGACAGCGAACTGGACGCCAATGGTTACTTTCCTTCGCCCCGATGGAGCCGGGCTGACGGGCTGCTGGATGACCCGGAGGCGAATTTGGCCTCCTGGAACGACGAACTGTGTTTGTTTACCAAACGCACCGCCCTGATCCTGCCTTCGAGAAAATGGCGTGTTCACGAAATGGCCATTTCGACCGTGCCAAGTGCTACCCTAAAAGTGCAGTATGCCCGCTATTGGCATGCCATCGAGCGGATGATTGAGTTTGTGCTGGAAGTAGGTGTACTGGCCCAATTGTTGGAAAGCGACTCCTATCGGCTGCTGGCCCGCATTGCCGATACCATCGAGCGGATCAGAGCGGATATGTTTAAGGGAGACATTGTGATTGAGGGCGAGCTAAAGGAGCAAATGGCCCAGGCCGCCCACTTGCGGCGGGTAGCGGCGCTGGCCCAAAGTATTAGCCATGCCCAATTTTGGGGGCGAGCCGAATACGCTGTCTTGAAAGCGGATCGGCTTTTTGAGCTGCTGGACGTGCCGCGCATTACTGACCACATTGAACGCAATATTGAAAGTATCAACCGGGTGGCCGACCACGTGGATGAGCTTTATATTGCTGATCTGGCCGAAAAGGGCAATGATAAAGCCACGATCTTATCACTGGGATTGACGGCTGTTTCATTTATATTGGTGCTGTTGGTTTTACCCTCTTTCTGGGCCGATCTCATCCAATCTCGCGAAGATTCGGTCGTGCCCTATGATTGGCTCTTTTATCTTTACTTCTACAGCGGATCGGTCCTGGGCTTTAGCCTGGCGGGATTAGCCATCATTCTACTTTTAAGAGCTTTTCAGCAGCAAGGCATTGGCAAGGTTGTCGGCTATTTTTTTAGCCAAAAGCGTGGAGAGGAATAATCTTTCAGAAGGTAATCGAGGCCGACCCGGACGTCATTATCCTATGCTGGGCCGGCCTCGAAGCGTCTTTTCAGCAATCGCTGCTACGCTGTCAGCGCGACGAGTACCGCCGAATTAGTTACCATGTCCGGCGTGATCTGCATCTAGCCCCCGCGGCGGTCAGTAAATTAAGCACAACCCTTAAACATCGAGAAAAACCGTTCGATTTTGCTGCACAGACATTTAGGCGGTTTGATTATTTATTCTTCTGGCTCAGAGGGGTCATCCTGTTTGGTCTCTTCATCGCCTTTGCGCTGGCGTTGGCCGCGCAGCGTGGTGGCTCTGGTTTGCAGGTCGCGGAAAAAATCAGTTTCGGTTAGTTCAGCGACCTGTTCTTGGCGCTTAATCTCATTAATCTCGATATTGAGCTGTGCGACCTGCTGCTTTAGAGCCTGAGTTCGACTGTAAACCTCGCCGGCCATGCGTTTAAATACCCGGGCCAGTTGGCCCAATTCATCAGACTGGCCGGCTATCATCGTCAACTCCTCAGACTCCAGGTCCGCCGTGACCATCTCATCTGCGCTGATTTTCTGAGCTAATCCGCCCATCACACTGACCGGCTGAATGACATATCGCCGTAATAAAAAGTTGAGCAACAGAAGCACCACTGCCAGCATGCCAACAAAGATACCGGTTACCATCAGGAATGAGCGCAAGGCGGTGTTAAATACTTCCTGAGCCGGTACATAAATCATTTGGGCGGTGACAACATCATTGAGTTTCCAGCCAAAGCCGCCCGCCGGGCCATAGGTCGCCACCAGGTTCTTGGGCGCGTTTTCCGGGGTATCGTGGCAGGCCAGGCAGCTTGGCGAGCTTACAGCCAGAGGCCGGGCAATAAAATAAACCGGCTGGCCAGACAGAGTTCGGTAGCCGGATTCTTCTTTTTTGTTTGGGTCGCGCCGCATGCGTTCCAGCAAATCCGTTTCAAAATTGTCGGCTTTATTAAGGGGATTGGTGGGGTTTAGGGTGGCTTCTTTGTAAAGAAAATCTTGATAATCCTTATCTTGCCGGAATTGTTCAAAAACCTCGCGGGCTGAGAAAGCCGGAACCGTTTCGGCAATAAAGGTGGGCTGCTCTTTTAGATCGTCAGCCAGGAGGGGATTAATATGGATGCTGGTATAATCGCGCACCGAGTTCATGGTTTGGATCAGCAGCAGCCCTTTATCGGTTATTTCGCCTTGAGCCCGATTCTGCAAAATCTGCCATAAAACAAAGCCGCTAATAATCACCCCTCCCAGAAAAACCAGCGATAGAAGCAACGTGAATTTTTTTCCGATACTAAAGTTTGCCAACATTTGTTCATCTCCAAGCGGTATTTAGGTGATGCCAGACGCAGCTCATAGCGCTCTCTTTCATCAACCGACAAAGAGAAGCTAAGACATATAGTATACTTGTGACGAGGATGTCAGCAATTAACAAGACAATTATCTTGGGTTCCCACTGGTCAATCCTCCGTCGCAGTCCAAGATGCCCTGACAAGTCGAATAAGAATATTATCAGAGCGGGATAGTTGACAACCAAGCATAGACCTTCTACAATGCAGCCATAAATCCAGAGCAAACAACTGTAATGAGAAGAAACGAACCTTGTTTCGATTAACTCTGGAAGCTGGGTGCGAGCAATGGCTGCCCTTGTCATTTCATGGTGCTCAGGACTTGCGCAATTCCAAAGGTGACAGTCACTTCATCGACAATAAGTGACTGTCACCTGGTTTTCTGTGTAAGTCCTGATGCTAACTGACAATCGCCTGTAACGGAATTCGATTTTTCCATTGGGAGACGTTATGCCTGCAAATAAATCTCGGCTGTTCACTTTCCCTACTCTGACAGCACTGTTGATTTTGCTATTGGCGCTTATCCTGACCAACCTGAGTGGTAGTTCGGTGGCCGCCGCAGGACCAACTATCCCCCCGGGTATTCAACGACCCTCATTCAAGTTAAATTTCGGGAAGGCGTCCAGGTGAAGCCGCTCGGTGCGCCGCTGCCGCCGGACCTCAAGAATTCCGTCGCCGATGTCAGACGGCTTTTTACGCTGTCGGAGCAGAGGCTGGACAGGTTGAGGCTCAATGGCGCGACTCGTTCAAACCAGCCGCAGGCTGACTTAAATTTATGGTTCCAAATTACCCTGAAATCCGGCGTCGATGCGGCTGATTTCATCCGGAACTTAAGGAGTCTAAACAGCGTCGAAATTGCCGAACCCGCCCCTTTACCTGCGCCACCCGCAGCCATTACCCCGGATTTTACGGCAAATCAAGGCTACCTTAATGGGGCCACTGCCGGTATCCACGCCCGCGATATGTGGACCGTTCCCGGCGGTGACGGGAGCGGCATCACGATCTATGATGTTGAGTATAGCTGGAACCAGACGCACGAAGATCTGAGCAAAGCGAACGGGGTCGCTTTGCTGGTGAGCCCTGGCGATACGGCAAGTGATCCCTTTTTTAATAATAATCATGGCACGGCTGTCTTAGGTGAATTAATCGCCACCAATAATAGTCTGGGGGTAACCGGTATTGCCTGGGGCAGCAGCATTGGTCTGGTTCCGGCTTACACGGTCAATTTAAGCTATAATCCGGCGAACGCGATCTTATTAGCCGTAGCCGATGGGTCACCCGGCGATGTGATCTTGCTTGAGCAGCAGTTCCCCGTCTGCGGCCTGAGCGATTACGGCCCTGTCGAATGGATAAATTCAGTCTTTGATGCGATCCAAACGGCCACGGCCAATGGCCTAGTAGTGGTCGAAGCCGCCGGGAATGGCAATGTAGACCTGGATCAGGCTGCCTGTGGCACGGCGTTTAACCGAACCGTACGTGACTCAGGGGCCATTATTGTCGGTGCGGGCGGCGCGCCAACCGGCAGTAGTGATCGGGAGCGATTATCCTTCTCTTCGTATGGCAGTCGGGTCGATCTACAGGGGTGGGGCCAGAGCGTCATGACCACTGGTTATGGCACCTATTACGTTGATCCCGACAACCCCATCAATCCTAATCGCTGGTATAGTTCCACCTTTAACGGGACATCGAGTGCTTCGCCGATTGTAGCCGGTTCAGCGGCAATTCTTCAAGGTATCGCCAAAGAAGTTGGCATATTAATCACGCCCGCTAAGATGAGAACGGTACTGGTGCAAACGGGTAGCCCTCAATTGGGCGATACCACTGAGCATATAGGCCCTCGGCCCAATTTACAGCAAGCCAGCCTGACTCTATTCGTACCCGACCTGACCGCCACTAATACCAGCAGCACCGGGAGCAGCGGTCTGGTGGGCGTTCCGTTTACCTGGCAGGTAACGGTTGCTAACACCGGCACCGGCTCGGCTATTTTTGAGGCCGGCAAGACAATTTTGATCGATAACCTCCCGGCCAGTGGGGCGATCTATGGTGCGCCGACAGTCAATAACAGCGTCAATGTCACAAATGCCGCAAATATTGTCTGCACCATCGTTGCCAATAATCTGAGCTGTACCGCCAACGGGGCCAATGTCACTTTGGGGCCAATCACGGGCCAATTCAAAGTCAGCTTCAAAGTGACGCCAACCGTTGGCGGCTCCTTGCGCAACCCGCGCACTAACGGCCTGTGTCGGGTCGATCCCCAGGCGGTGGTCAGCGAGAGCAACGAGAACAATAACAACTGCGGCCAGACGATAATCATCCGCAAAAAGACATATTTACCGCTTTTAAGCAAAAATTAGACCTTATTGCAATGCCCCATATGTCACAAAAGCACGTTTCGGCTCTGGTTAGGTCAATGCCAAAAGAGGTTCTCAGGGGGATAGCACCCGTGGTGGTAGGTAAATGGTGAATTCATTGAGCGGCTGAAGCAGCACGCTATGCGGCGCTAGCTGCTCCTCGGCAGAAACCAACTGCATCCGTTCCAGTAGTCCAAAACGGGCCGAGATCAACCTCGCTGGCCGGACGGCGAGTCGCTCATGCCAAACTCGGTAGGTTCCCAGCCGGCCGTCACGTCGATAGTAGAAGCCGGTCAAGGGGTGGGTCAGGTAAACCAAAGCCGTCTCGGTGTCCGGAAAACCGGCCAGATGCAAGGCCTCAGCCCCAGCTTGGGTGAGTTCCACCCGGGCCGGCGCCCATTCGGCCTCGGTGTGCATGAGGTAGTGGCGATAGCGCCCGGTTTGAGGCACGAATTCACACTCAAACCGCACCTTTCCGGCGTACCAGGGGAGTTGCCACCAATGCCTCGGCACAACGACGGTCCATGAATCGAGCGTGGTCCCCAGGAACCAGAC
>JAGRCC010000407.1 GCA_020433785.1 Anaerolineae bacterium | reverse complement strand
ATCCCCAACCGGGGCGCCTGGCTCGAATTTGAAACGTCG
This sequence comes from Anaerolineae bacterium, assembly GCA_020433785.1. The sequence continues at coordinate 3,519 of JAGRCC010000407.1, read as the reverse complement.
AAGCGCGACTTGATTTCAGTGAAAGTTGATCGTAAACGCAAGCTGCCCGTCTCGATATTGCTGCGGGCCATCCAGATTGCCGATCTTGACGAAGAAACGCTCAGAACAGCCATGAAGGATCCCAGCGTGTGTGTCGAATTGGGGTTGGGTACGGATGAGCATTTGCTCAACCTATTTGAAGAGGTCGATAATGATCCGGAACACCAATACCTGCCGGCCAGCATCGATAAAGACCCGACTAAAAACGTCAATGAAGCGCTGCTTGAATTCTACAAGAAATTGCGCCCCGGCGACCCGCCGACGATTGATAACGCGGTCTCTTTCTTGCAATCGCTGCTTTTCTCGTCACGCCGGTATGATTTAAGTAAGGTGGGGCGATATAAGATGAATCGCCGACTCGGTCTGAATATTCCCATTGAAGATCGAACCTTAACCACAACGGATTTGATCAAAGTGGTGTCTCGGATGATCGACATCAACAATGGGCGAATTAGACCGGATGATATTGACCACCTGGGTAACCGCCGCGTCAAAACGGTGGGTGAACTGCTGCAAAACCAACTGCGGGTTGGATTGCTGCGGATGGAACGGGTGGTGCGCGAACGCATGTCCATTCGCGATCCTGAGCAGTTGTCGCCGATGTCGCTCATCAACATTCGGCCGGTGGTAGCCGCCACCCGCGAGTTCTTTGGCGGCAGCCAGTTGTCGCAATTTATGGACCAAACCAACCCGCTGGCAGAATTGACCCACAAGCGGACCCTGAGTGCGTTAGGCCCTGGCGGTCTGCGCCGTGAGCGGGCGGGATTTGACGTTCGTGACGTTCACCATAGCCACTACGGCCGGATCTGCCCGATTGAGACGCCTGAAGGGCCGAACATTGGCTTGATCGGCCGTCTGGCCGCCTTTAGCCGGGTGAATGAGTATGGTTTTATCGAAACGCCTTATCGTCGGGTGGTCAGTAAGGTTAACCCCGATGATCTTGAGAATCTGGTAAACACAACCTTGCGAGCCGATGTTAAGAACCCGGCCACTGGGGAAGTAGTGTTGGCTAAGGGGACTTTTCTGAATGAAGACAAAGCGGCTCAAGTCGTCGATCTTAAATTGGAAGATCCCATTGCCGTTAAAGCGAAGGTAACGGAAAATATCATCTATCTATCGGCCGATGATGAAGATGATTACATCATCGCTCAGGCCAACGCTGAATTGGATGATAATTGGCAATTTGTTGATGATCGCGTTAGCGTGCGCTATAACCAGACCTTTGCCTTAGAGGCGCCTGAGAAGATCGATTACATGGACGTCTCACCTAAGCAAATTGTCGGAATTAGCGCGGCGCTGATCCCCTTCCTGGAACACGATGATGCCAACCGGGCATTGATGGGGTCTAACATGCAGCGCCAAGCGGTGCCGCTGGTTCGACCGGAAGCGCCGGTAGTAGGTACAGGGATGGAGCCTCAAGCGGCAGTCGACTCTGGTCAGGTGCTAGTGGCTGAGCGGCCTGGTGAAGTGGTTCGGGTCACTGGTCGAGAAGTGGTCGTTCGCGACGAAGACGGCGATGAAATTTCCTATACCCTCAGAAAATTCAACCGGTCTAACCAGTCCACTTGTATCGATCAGCGGCCGGTGGTTTTCAAAGGAGAGATTGTTGACGAGGGCCAAACGCTGGCCGACTCAAGTTCGACCGATCAAGGTGAATTAGCCTTGGGTCAGAATGTATTGTGCGCCTTTATTAGTTGGGAAGGCGGCAATTACGAGGATGCGATTCTGGTTAGCGAAGATCTCGTGCGCCAGGACAAATTTACGTCGATCCATATCGAAAAGCACGAGATTGAGGCCCGCGATACCAAGTTGGGTCCCGAAGAAATTACCCGCGATATTCCTAACGTGGGTGAGGATGCGCTGAAGGATTTGGACGAAACCGGGGTTATTCGGGTCGGTGCCGAAGTGGGGCCGGCGGATATTTTGGTGGGCAAGATTACTCCCAAAGGTGAAACCGAGCTAACCCCGGAAGAAAAGTTGCTGCGGGCTATCTTTGGTGAAAAGGCACGGGAAGTTAAGGACTCGAGCTTGCGCTTGCCGCCCGGTGAAAAAGGCATTGTGGTTGATGTCAAAGAGTTTTCACGCGAAGAGCATCGCGACCTGCCGACCGGTGTTGACCGCATGGTGCGGGTGATGATCGCCCAACGTCGCAAGATTACGGAAGGCGATAAGATGGCCGGACGTCATGGCAACAAAGGGGTCATCTCCAAAGTCGTGCCTATCGAGGATATGCCTTATCTGGAGGACGGCACCCCGGTTCAGATTATTTTGAACCCATTGGGTGTGCCGGCCCGGATGAACATCGGCCAGATTCTGGAAACCCATTTGGGTTGGGCCGCCTCTCGCCTTGGTTTCCGCGCGGTGACGTCGGTGTTCGACGGCGCTGAAGAGGATGAAATCGCGGCTGAATTGGCTCGGGCGTGGCTGATAGATTATGCCTGGGAACGCATCTCGGACAGAACTTGGGCCTGGGTGGCCGAACAAGAGTTTGACGAAGACGAACTTGTGGATGATAACGAAGCGCGGACACTCTACCTGATCGATTGGTTAAGTGAAGCGGGTGCCAGTTTTGACGAGGAACGGCTGGCGATCGATCCGATTTACGTCCGTCGGGTTGTATTGGCCGAGTGGCTGCGGGAGAAAGGCTATGATCCGGAATTCCTGCTGGCTTTTGAAGGCCAACGGCGGCCGCGAGAGATCGGCCTGAAAGCTCGCCAAGCGGTTCGGCTGGCATGTCTGCGAGAGTGGTTACGGGCTATGCAGGAGATGCTGGAGTTGCGGATTGATACTCGAACCTCAGAAACGCTGATCGATCTGAATATTGATGAGCTAACCGATCAAGAAGTTGACTCAGTAGCGCTAAAAGTCTCCAGAGAGTTACGGCTGCCGATGCCGACCACTGGTAAAGTGATGCTATATGACGGCAAAACCGGGGAACCGTTCGATCAGCCGGTAACGGTGGGGATCATTAATATGCTTAAGCTGGCCCACTTAGTTGAAGATAAAGTACACGCACGGTCAACCGGGCCGTACAGTTTGGTGACACAGCAGCCTCTCGGTGGTAAAGCGCAGTTCGGTGGTCAGCGCTTTGGCGAGATGGAGGTTTGGGCACTCGAAGCGTATGGCGCGGCCCACACCCTGCAAGAAATGCTCACTGTTAAAAGCGACGATGTGGTTGGCCGGGTTAAAACCTATGAAGCGATTGTCAAGGGTGAACCCATTCAAGATCCGGGCCTGCCTGAGAGCTTCCGGGTGTTGGTTAAAGAGCTGCAATCGCTGGGGCTGTCAGTAGAGGTCATCTCTGAAAGCGATGAAAAGATGACCTTTGGTAAAGAAGATCAACGAGAACGGCTACCCAAACTTGGCCTGGGGTTAGGTATTCCCGGTGGGGCGCGTTAATCAAACCTTTTCCGACTTTCTAAATCATATAGAAAGTTAGATTGAGTTTGACATCGCTTTAGGATTGTGTTATACTACCTC
>JAGRCC010000406.1 GCA_020433785.1 Anaerolineae bacterium | reverse complement strand
ACATAGGCCAGATAGCCGCCGGTGCCGTGCTGGCAGCCCTTAGGCCGGCCGGTGGTGCCACTGGTGTACATTAAAAACAGCGGATCTTCCGCCGGCACGTGAACCGGCTCGACCCGTTTGCCGGCATATTGCTTGACCAGATCGCTGGCCAGGTAATCGCGGCCTTCAACCAGCGGGGTTGCCGCCGAATATTTGCCGGGATAGCGCTGCCAGACCAGCACTTTTTCCACTTCTTGGCCTTCATCTTCGGCCACTTGCACGGCTTCGTCCGCTTTATCTTTGTGTTCCAGTAGCTTGCCGCTGCGGTAGTAAGCATCCATCGTCACCAGCACTTTACTGCCGGAGTCCGAAATTCGTTCGCCGCAGGCTTTGCCGCTAAAGCCGCCGAAAACCACCGAATGAATGGCCCCTAACCGAGCGCAGGCCAGCATCGTTACCGGCAGTTCGGGCACCATGGGCATATGGATAGTTACGCGGTCACCCTGCTTAACGCCGCAGAAATCGCGCAGCATCGCCGCCGTTTCATTCACCCGCACCCACAATTCCTGGTAAGTGATGGGCTGATGGAATTCATCTTCCGGTTCGGGCAAATAGAGCAGCGCTGTTTTATTTCGATTTTTGGCCAAATGCCGGTCGATACAGTTGTACGACGCGTTGATCTTGCCGCCCACAAACCACTTAAAACAGGGCGCGTCGCTGGTGTCTAACGTCGTGTGCCAATATTCATACCAATCCAGTAAATCGGCGTATTCTTTGAAACATTCCGGGAAATTGTCTAAGCTAAAGCGATCGTAAATTGAGGCATCCGTCATGTTGGCTTGCGCTATAAATTCCGTTGACGGATGGAAATAATCTTCCTCTTGCCAGTGAACGGCAATTTGGGCTTCGCTAACTTCCATTGATTCTTTCGCACTCATCGATAATCCTCCCTTGGATTCTGTTTTTCGACAAAACTCGATTTTAATACTTCTTAATTACGTGTATTAATTGGGGTTTACGACTATGTAATAATGAGGGGGGGTGAGGTTTCAACATCACACCAATTGACCGGCTGGTAAAAACAGCCATGATGATCCATAAATTAGGGTGGTCAACTGAAGTGGATAAATAACTGAGAGGTGTAGCCCATATTCCTCTCACACGGCTAAACCCACTAAGGTAGCCAATGCCATCAAATAATATAATACAAAGTTAAATTTGTCAACCGCTCAATCGAGCCAATTTAACGTTTACAAATAGAATCATACTTGCCAAAATCAATAACTTTATCTAAGATGACCTTACCAATAATCCCGACATTGTAGAGTTTACAGAGTCTTGGAGTTGGCGAGCTTGATAAGTTTGCCATTCGCGACTTAGACGCCTTTTAGGCCAAATGCAGCCCGAACTTACTTTAAAGACGCCCTCAAAGCTAAGAATTTATTAAACTCTACTAACATATAGTTCTTTACACAATGATTCGTGTATTAAGTGACAAAATTTCAAAAACCTCCACCCCCCAAACCCGTATCGCCCTGTTTTTACTAGCCTACCGCTGGATTAGTTTATTCATCGTCATTTGGCTGTTTCAGGTGACATCGACCACCTTTACCGCGCCTGTCATCCCGGTTACCCTATTGGTTACCGCCATTGCCATCACCTGCCTCATTACGTTATTTCATCAGCCCCTCAAGCGTATCATTTTTGAAGACCCTTTCTTTTTAGGGGTCGATATCTTCTCCATTGCGGTCATTCTGACCTTGAGCGGGGTTACCCAAAGCCCGTATACGCTGTATGCGCTAAGCCCCTTGTTAGCTGCGGCCTTTTTCTTTCATATGAAAGGGGCGTTGTGGGCGGTTGGTAGTTTTACCTTTATGTATCTGGCCACCCTGTTTCTGGCCAATCAATCCTATCCCATTTCGGTTGAAACCCATCTATTGATTAACCAGTTAGCCGGGATGTGGCTGGTGACCATTTTATTTGGTAGCGTGTCGCAGTTGTTTCAACAATTACAAAATACTCATAACCAACTGGCCACGGCCCGCGATAATCTGACCCGGCAGAATGGCGAATTGGCCGCGGCCCGTGACCATCTCTCGCAGCAAAACGCCGAACTGGCCGTAGCTCACCATCAACTGGAAATTATCCACGACCTAACCTTGATGCTGCAAGGCGCGTCCGACATTAAATCGGCCCAACAGCGGGTGCTGCGGGCAGTGACCGAAGAGTTGGGTTTTTCACAGGCCATCGTTGGGCTGGTCAGCCCGGCCACCGCCCGGCTAGAGCATTGGCAAATGCGGCCGGCCAACGACGAGATGTTGTCGGCCCTCAATCCCATTGCCTTAACCCCGTCTAGCGGCCCGGTCATTCAAGAACTGCTGGCCCATCGCGGCGGCTGGTGGTTTAACGAGCGCCCGGCCGTGGCCGACGAGGTGCTCAATGAATGGCTTAGCCGATCGCCTTGGCTCAGCCTGCCGCTGGTTTTACAAGAGCAAATTGTCGGGGTTTTGTTGGTTACCGCCGAGGGTGGCCGGGAAAATTTATCCGATGATCAGATTGTCGGCTTGACGGCCGTGGCCAGCCAGGCCGCCGTAGCTTTGGGCACGGTTGATCGGGTTAAGCAGTTGGCCGTTGAACAGGAACGCAACCGCATTGCCCGCGACA
>JAGRCC010000405.1 GCA_020433785.1 Anaerolineae bacterium | reverse complement strand
ACCGGGTTGTCATCGCGGCGATGGAAGGCGTCGGCCTGGGCGATCCGCGCCAAATTGATGGGCTGGGGGGGGCCGAAACACTGACAAGTAAAGCGGCCATTGTCAGCCTGTCGTCGCGTGAGGATGCCGATCTCGACTACCTGTTTTTGCAAGTTGTCATTGGTGGGGGACGCGTGTCGACGCTGCAAAATTGCGGTAATATTCTGGCCGGCGTGCTGCCGTTTGCGATTGAGTCCCATCTGTGGCCGGCGCAAAAGGACCAAACCACAGCCATAATCCATATGGTCAACAGCGGCGGGTTGTGCGAAGTAACCGTGCCAACACCCCAGGGCGAAGTCGAGTATGCCGGCGACGCGACCGTTGACGGCGTACCGGGCACCGCCGCCCCGATTATTTGCAACTATTTAGACGTGGCCGGCTCCGCGACGGGAGCCCTACTGCCGACGGGTAATGTCGTTGATGTTGTCGATGGCGTTGCGGTGACGGTCGTCGATAACGGAATGCCGGTCGTGGTACTGCGAGCCGCCGATGTGGGCCGCACCGGCTACGAAAGCAAAGCCGAGCTGGATGCGGATGAAGAATTGAAAGCCCGATTGGAGGCAATACGGTTAGCCATCGGCCCCCGCATGACCCTCGGTGATGTGACCAACAAAACCATTCCCAAGATGTGTTTGATTGCTCCACCCATCCACGGCGGCTTTGTCCATACCCGTATGTTCATTCCGCATGTTTGTCACGCAGCGATTGGCGTTTTGGCCGCCGTTTCCGTAGCAACGGCCTGCCTCCTGCCCGGCTCAATCGCCGGCGATATCGTCCACCCGCCCACGAATGGCCAGACCGTACTATCTATCGAACACCCCTTCGGTGAATTCTCGGTTGATCTCGACATCGAGGCCAAGGGTGATACCATCGACGTCAAAAAATCCGGCACACTCCGCACCGCGCGATTAATCAGTAAGGGTGAACTCTACATCCCCGCCGGAATATGGGGGTAATACATGGGCCCTCGCCGCCGAACTCAGTCACGGCACGCCCGAAATCAAACTGCCCACCGACATCAAAGTCCTATACGTGCTCGACTTCGGTAGGCAGGGTTTATTTATGTCGCTGGATCGCAATCGTGGCTCAATGAAGATATAGTGGAACAATTAGACAGAATTTACACGATTAAAAAGATTTTGTTTTTTGTTTATTTTTATCTTGCAAATCATGTAAATTCTGTCGATTTTATCAATTTTCGAACTGAAGCTAACAGGCAGTAAATAAATGCTGCGTCGCTTCAGACTACGCGTTTTTTACCGCGTAGCGCATCGAGACCACGCCTGTCGGGAAAGGTTTGGTTTCGATCAGTTCTAAATTGAGGTGCAAATTTTCAGGGAAGACGCGCTTGCCGCCGCCCAACACCAGCGGATAGACCAAGAAGCTGTACTCATCGACAAGATTGTGCTGGGCCAAGGTATGCACCAAAACACTGCTGCCGTCGACATAGATATTCTTGCCGGGCTGTTCTTTGAGCTTTTGCACTTCTTCCACCACATTCTTCCGAATGATGGTCGAGTTGCGCCAGGCATCAGCCGATTCCAGCGTTGTTGAAACCACATATTTACGCATCGCTTTCATCAAATCACCAAAAGGATTGCCCTCTTCCATTGATTCAAAAATGCTATGCCCTTCCCACGTCTTGCGCCCCAGCAAAAAGGTGTCGCAGTCGTCCATCGCCTGGAAGAAATGGGCCCCAATCTCATCGTGCCAATAGGGTATCGTCCAACCGCCGTGGGCAAAGCCGCCGTCCATATCTTCTTCCGCACCACCCGGCGCCTGCATTACGCCGTCGAGTGAAACAAATTCAGCCACGATCAGCTTTCTCATGATTTTTCTCCTTTGTGTAATCCATAATTTGCTAAACGAATATTCTGATCAGACGGTAATTGTGCCGCCATCCGATGGGGATGGTGAGTACAGTGTCCCTGTCTGATAACACCATTATAGACCATTTAAGTTAATGGGTCTTGAACAAAAACGACTCTTTTAAAGATATGATCGCCAGATTGCGGCAAGACAATGGTTGGGGAAAATCACCTGACCAGTGCAGGTGTGGAATAAAAAACTGACCGCTTGCAAACGGTCAGTAGTAGTTACATACAATTCTTCTATACCCAGATTAGTTTGAGAACAGAACCTTTTCTCAAGATGATCTGTCATGCCCGAATGCCTTTATCGGGCATCCATCAGGGGCTACAAAGATAGATTCCCGCTAAGCTTGTCCTCGCGTAGGCGGGGAAGCATGCGGGAATGACATGCCTGAAAGTTTTGTTTTCGTTCTGTTTTCAGGATAGCAATGAAATCCGTTAAAAAGAGCGAATTATTTATTCTTCAGATTCTGATCGCTTTTCCAGCTGCCCTCACGCTGAGTTCCCGCTTCAGACGTACTCACCTGATAAAGCGTAGTCCCTCTATCGCACGTAGCCGAGTCAACCGTAAAGTTGTCAAAGCGGACATCAATGTCAGGTTCATCAAACGATGTAACGATGACGCCTAAATATCTCGTACCGGTAAATGTACTATCAGACAGACTTTTCAACAGTTGTCCGTTAGCGTAAGCGCTAATCTGTGAGCCGCTGCGCACAATCCGGAGGCGATTGGTGGCTTGCCCCAGATAAATATGGGGCGAAACGTCTCTGGCTAAAAGCGTCCAGCCTGAATTCGAGCTATAACGGAAGAGGTTGTAATAACCATCCGGGGTAATTTCAAACGAATAAAATTGGGACCAGTTATTCGCTATGCCAAATTGCAACCCATAAGAACTAGGCTCACCCGTGACATTGCGCACATCGACCGTGACGATAGCGTTTTCAATCGCAACATTCGGTCTGGCGCCGGCCCACCACCGCGGATTTCTAATCAGAAGACGGTATTCATCATTCAGGTATTCAAAACGGACATTTCCATTGTCGCCAACATACCAGCCGCTCGCCGGGTTTTCAAAATTATCAGTATAGAGTGATGTGCAGTGATTTCGCAAGATGCTGGGTAAATATACCAGGAGACGGGGAGATTGGTTGAGGTTCGAACCGAATTGATATAAGGCAAAACTTGAGCCCAAGACCACTTCCTTGGTGCCGTCAAAATCGAGATCACGCGAATTGAGATGATTAAAGTAACCGGTTGATTGCCCAAAATTATCTTTTCGCCACAGCAGCGCTTTGGTTACTCCGTTATAGATGGATAAATTGCCGGCCTCACTTATCAACCATTCATATTGACCATCTTGATCGACATCATCGACAAGCAAGCCCAATATAGCCCCATTACCAAGTTTGAACTCCGTTTCAAACTCGAAGGTGGCCCCATTATAAACCTCGACCACGCCGCTGCCTGTTCCAACCAAAATTTCCGTTTGGCTATCCGCGTCAACATTAAATGTCTCAAGGGCGTAGGCTGAGATATCCTTAATCCCGTCTAATTGATGCGTAACGCCATCATAAATATAAACTTTACTCCCGGCCAACGAAGCAATAAGCTCAATATGGGTGTCGTTATCGACATCAGCCAGCTCGATGTCATAGACATAGCCCCAATAGGTATCTAAGCCCACACTTTTCCATTCTTCTGTAGCCGTAGCGCCGTCAAACACAATCAGATACACGCCGGCAGCGCCGGTATGTTCTCGATCTTGGCCAACCACAATTTCCGTTTCACCGTCATTGTCAACATCAGCGATACCCAGGGCGGTAAAACTGGCCCCATTATAAGTTGGACTTTGACGCTCCAGGGCGTGAGTTTTGCCATTGTAGATTTGAATGAGCCCGTCATACAGGTGGGCCGTCGCGATGACAAACTCGGTGTCTCCATCATCATCTACATCGCTAATCTTTAGCGATTTTACGCCTGTCCAGGCATGAATATTCGGCAGATCGGTGCTGCGCCATTCAAGGGCATGGGTTGTGGCGTCAAAAATGTGGATAATCCCATCATCATAGCCATTGTTACTTTCGTAAGACACCATCACAATTTCATCTTGACCATCGTCATCCACATCGCCCACGTCAACCGCACTCAAGGGGCCGTCCAGATGAATATTCTGCCACTCAATCGAACCCGTTACGATATCGGCAATGTGTAAGTGATCCTCGCCGGTCGACGTTGCCCCGGCTCCCCACAGCACCTCCATGACATTATCGTGATTTACATCACCGACAGCAATATCCGTTACGCCATGGTCGGGATTTTTAATAGCCCAACGCTGGGTTTTTGTAGCTCCATCAAAGCAGTGGATAGATCCCCATTGACCATCGCCATATAATACTTCAGGCACATTATCGCCATCGGTATCGGCTACTCGAAGGGCCCCGATGTCAAGAGATGTAGCAATCTCCCACTTGGGTGTTTTAATATCAACGTCAAACGCGGTTATTTTGTACCAGCTTGCCGCACCCACAATCTCAGCCATACCGTCGCTATCAATATCGCCAAGTTGTATTTTCGAGCCAAAACTACCAACGTAATCCCACTCCAGATTATGGGATAAACCATCGATGACGTAACCGTGGCCGCTCGTTGTGGTTACTATTTCAGGGGCCGCATCCGCATCGACATTAGCCACAGCGATGTCGCTGCCGCCGTAGGCGGTGGCAGCCCATTCCAAAGCAAAAGAATCGGCCGCATAAACGTATATCTTCGAGCCATCAGTGACCACAATTTCCTGGCTGCCATCGTGTTCAACATCTGCCACGACCAATGCTACCAGCGAACCGGCGGCCGAGAACGAACCCGTTTCTTCTAAAGTTAGCCCATCATATACGTAAATCGTTCCGTTAGATAGACCAACATAAATCTCGCCAATCTGATTATGGTCCGTATCGGCGACAGCAATACGCGCGATGCTGGCCCCATATTGTTCGCTGCTCCAAACCTGGTCGTACTGATCAGAACCCGTATGTTCAACAACATACCAGAAATCATCCGCCCCAAAACCACCGCCGGCTGATCCCCCCATAATCATTTCTAAACTATCATCATTATCGATATCAAATACGGACATACGACTAAGACCAATACCCGAGCCAAAAAGTCCATATTTCCACTCTAGATCTAGCAGGGAGGGATCGCTGCCCGTTACCAGCGTACTCGATGGACCGGAGGGCGTATCCGTAGCGCGTATTCGTTTGGCCTCACTTGGGGATTCTGACACCGTTTGCGTCGACACAACGTGGTCTTGGGTATCGAGCTCAACGCGAAGATTTTGTTGCCCATCACGCAGCAGATAATTGAAGCGTTGATCGCCACGGCGAACAACGTTTCCCTGTTCCTCATGCTCTGGCCGAGGCTCCTGAGCATACACTGCCGTGACCATGATACGGGGGTTAGTAACCAAAAAGCCGAGAAAAAGCACAACGACAAAAATGAAAAGCGTTGGTCGAGTCCTCAGATCGTTAAAGCGTTTCATAGGATTCCTCACTCTCCGACTCGCTAACGGGCACCTTTTAATTTGACCTAGAATTAGCCGGCCAAGCCACCGTGTGGCCACCGGGCCGCCGACCGCCATCCGCTGACCGCCACAGCAGCCAAGTTCGGCCCATTTTTTTGGGCGGTCTCCTGTCTGCGGTCGGCAGTCACAGATGGCAAATCCTTGATCAAACCGAGGATATATCCGTTAGCAAACCTCTCCAGTATAGCACCTCTTTGTCAAACGTATAATGATTTGGCTAAATAATCAATCCTTCTTTTTACCTAGTCCATTTATCTTTAGCTCACTATTGTTTCGTAAGCGCACAATCGTTTCAGTCGCTAACCTTAAAATTTTAACACGATAATTAGAAATCAAAGTTGAGGTGCTAACAAACAATAGATAGCCCTTGCCTGTTACCCCCACCTTCTACGTCAACCCTTAAACAAAAAAGCCCTACCAGGCCAAAACCACAGCCCCTAGAGCTTTTTCCCAAGAATGGGTATTTCAATTTGAGGTTAAAAATCTAGCCCATCATCTGCCACCACAGGCGCAATTAAACGCGCATCCGCCTCGCTTAAATGGGCTTCATCAAACTAGGCGCGACCGCCGGTCCAAACCAAAACAGCATCGCGCTGCACTCTAATCCAACTACCCCAACACACCCCCACCGGCCCGCTCCTTCTTCGCCGGCTTGGCGACCCGTTGGGCGCAGCGCAGCCACGTTTTCAATGGCTTATAGGCTGCATCCCACTCCTCGCGACGTTGACTGGACGAAAATAAGCGGTACAAATCGAGATTTGTTGGTACAGATCGAGATTTGTTGGTACAGATCGGAATTTGTTCGTACAAATCGAGATTTGTTGGTACAGATCGAGATTTGTTGGTACAAATCGGAATTTGTTCGTACAAATCGAGATTTGTCTCTGAAAATTGGAAGTATTAAGTCAGCGTTGGAATTTGTCTCTGAAAATTGGAAGTATTAAGTGAGTGTTGGAATTTGTCTCTGATAATTGGAATTTGTTGGTACAAATCGCGATTTGTCTCTGAAAATTGGAATATTTACGTGAGCGTTGGAAAAATTAAGTGAGCGTTAGAGTTTATCCTGCCAAAGGAGTTTTGTTGCCCAGTAATGTGTTGCGTCTGTCTGTTTTTGCAACCATTGATCGGCAGAAGTAGGCGCGTGTGGTTTCTAGAAGAGCGCGTTGATTGGTTCATATCTATAAGATATCACGGATCAATTGAAACAAATAGAGCCATAAGTACCGAAAATCATGGGACTAAAGTACTTTTTTACTTGCCCAAAGGTCACTATTTTACGGTAGCGGTCAGCCATCAGTATTTAGGCATCAGATTTGTTATCTTGGGAGTCAGACAATTTCGGGGAAACGACACCGAGAATGAAAATTTACTGGAGCGACAAAGCTTGCTGGAGCGACAAAGCTTGCTTTGTCATTTCATGGTCAGGTCAAAGTTTACTTTGTCGCTCCAGAGGGATATTTTTGGAGGGGCGAGCGAAGTGGGGCGGGGCGGTCAAAATGTTGTATTGTACCCGGAATCCGCTCGAAACTTAAGGCGAGAAGCAGAGATCAATTAAGGAATGACAATTAAATAAGTTTAACAATACTGGAGATGGCGATAAGGCGATAAGGCGATTAGGTGATTTTTCAGGCCAATCCCCCTGTCTTTAATCGCCAATCTCCGGCCAGGTGGCTCAAGTTATTTAATGACTGAACCTAAACAAAACAGGCAATGGGGAACAAGAGTTCGAGCAGCCAATCTCACGTTACCCATTACCCATCTTTAATAACCCACTACCATTACGCTTGTAGCGGCACAAACCCATTCCCATACACCTTTTGCGCGCCGGATAGCATCACAAACGCCCCCGGATCGATCTGGCTGATCAACCGCTTGAGATCATCGACCTCGGTCACGGTCAAGGCGCACATCAACACATTGTGTTTATCCTCACTGTGCATGCCGGTGCCGGCCAGGGCGGTGACGCCCCGTTTCATATCTTGGGTGATATTTTCGGCGACGGTTTCAGGGTGGTCAGTGATAATAAAAGCGACAATTTGTTTGCGCGATCCGGTTGGCCGGCACCACGCTTTCCAGTTGAAGCTGCCGGTGTCCTCTTTTTTCAGCGAGGCGCCTTGTAAGTCGGCGATTGGAGTCTCCTCGTCAGGGGTCAGCACTTCGCCTGGTGCATCTTTCAGATGGCGCGTGAGATAACCGGTGACAAGGAGGATGCCGTTAAACGCCAGCCCGGTGACCAATACCACCCAGGCCGGAATATTGCCAATTGCTGCGCGTGAGATGAATTCTTCCAGGGAGGTGGCGGGTTCGGGATGAAGCCAGATGTTGAGAATCCAGGCCAACCACAAAATGGTATAAATCCAAACATAGTTACGGCGAAAGCGTCGTCCGAACGCCTCCCACATCGATATCGGAA
>JAGRCC010000034.1 GCA_020433785.1 Anaerolineae bacterium | reverse complement strand
ACATAGACCCCGTATAATAGCGGGGTAATTCTTTTTTAGGAGACAACTTATGATTTCATCCCGTACCGAATTCTTGGCCGGTCTGAGGGCGGTGGCGCCCATTCTTTTGGGCGTTGTGCCGTTTGCGCTAATTACGGGCATTGCGGCTGTGGAAGCCAAGCTGCCAACCGGATTGGCCATCGCCAGTTCGATCCTTATCTTTGCCGGAGCCTCGCAGTTAGCCGCCACTCAGCTTATTCGAGAAAATGGGGCTTTTGTGGTCATTATCCTTACGGTCTTGATCATCAATCTTCGCTTTGCTATGTATAGTGTCTCGCTGGCGCCCCACTTCAAACGGTTGGCTTCCTCCTGGAAAGGGCTGCTGGCTTATCTGCTAACGGATCAGGCTTATGCGCTGTCGATAATTCGCTACAATGAAGTCCCTCAGCATCCGGCCAAGCAGTGGTTCTATCTAGGGGCCGCAGCGGGGTTGTGGGTCACCTGGCAAACCGGCACGATTGTCGGCGTATTGGTGGGGGCCCAGATTCCATCCAATTGGTCGCTTGACTTTGCCATTCCTCTGACTTTTATTGCGGTGACTGTACCGGCGATTAAAGGGCGTCGCGCGCTGATCGTGGCGACAGTATCGGTATTAGTTGCGGTGACAGCAGCGGGGCTGCCCTATAACTTGGGGCTAATTGTCGCCGGCCTAGTGGGTGTGTTCACCGGCATCATTCTGGAGGCGATTTAAGATGTCTACGTTTTCATTGTGGCTGGTCATTATTACGGCGGGTCTGATCACCTTTGCGGTGCGTTTGTCTTTCATCGCCTTGCTGGGCAAGCTTGACCTGCCCGTGCTGTTGGAGCGCGGGCTGCGTTACGTGCCAGTGGCGGTGCTGCCGGCTTTGATCGCGCCGGCTTTGTTTTTTCAACAAGGCCACTTAGCTTTAAGTTGGAGCAACGAGCGGCTTATCGCCGGGCTGGTAGCGATTATCGTCTCGGCTTACACCAAGAATATGTTGCTGACGATTGGGGCCGGTATGCTAATGCTGTGGGGATTGCAATTAATCTTCAGTTAGGGAACCGAGCGTAACCGTTAACACGAATGACGTTGGAGATGAAGAGATGGGTAGATTGACGATTGACAGGATTAACAGGATTTACAAGATTTTTTGTTCATTTTATCCCGTTAATCTTGTAAATCCTGTCGATTTTTATCCATCTCAGGTCGAACAGAACAGCTCTGTCCTTTAAAATCTAAACTTTGTCAACGTCGTGAGAATGGCTTTCCCGGACGCCGGCTGAGGTAATTTCGATAAACTCGGCGTTCTCTTGTAACTGCTTGATCGTAGAAGCCCCACCATAGCTCAGGCCGGAGCGCAGCCCGCCGACAAGTTGGTAAAGCAGTTCATCCACCCGACCCCGATAGGGCACAACCGCTTCAACCCCTTCCGGTACCACTTTATCCCAATCAGCCTGGCTCTCGGCGCTTTCGTCTTTGGTCTGCTCGACAGCCTTCCGGCCCATGGCCGCGCCCAGCGAGGCCATACCCCGCACCACCTTAAATTTTCGCCCGTTACGAATCACGGTCGAACCGGGCGACTCCTCACAGCCGGCAAAGAGGCTGCCAATCATCACGGTCGAAGCGCCTGCGGCCAGGGCTTTAACTAAATCGCCGGAGGCTTTGATACCACCATCGGCGATAATCGGAATATCGCGGCCGCTATCGGCCACCCCAGCGACGCTATCTATAATGGCCGTTAGCTGCGGAACCCCAAACCCGGTGACAATGCGCGTGGTGCAAATCGAGCCGGGACCAACGCCGACTTTGATGGCATCGGCTCCGGCTTCAGCCAGATCGCGGGCGCCGTCGCGCGAGGCCACATTGCCGGCCACTAACTGCGCCTTGGGAAAGTTGTGACGGAGTTCGCGCAGGATCTCCAGGCAGTGGTCGGCGTGACCGTGGGCAATGTCAAGCACCAGCAGATCGGCCCCGGCTTCGAGCAGCGCTTCAGCCCGATCGATATCTTGGCTTTTGACGCCAATAGCAGCACCAACCCGCAGTCGCCCTTTGTTGTCTTTGGTGGCATCGGGATGTTGGTCATATTTGACAATATCTTGGGCCGTGATTAAACCGACCAACTGCCCGTCTTTATTAATCAAGGGAAGCTTTTCCAATCGATTTTCGTGCAGAACCGTTCGTGCTTCCGGCAGTGAAATATCGGGGGTGGCACTGATAATGTGATCGGGCCGAGTCATAACCGTGCTGACCAGCATTGATTCATCCGGGGCCAACAAAATATCGCGCTGGGTGATGAGACCAATCAATTCATTTTGGGGGTCGGTCACCACCAAGCCGCCTACGTCGCGGCGTTTCATCAATTGGCGGGCCTCGCCAATCGTCGCGTCGGCAGCCACCGAATAGGGCTGCTCAACAATAAACCCTTCGGCCCGTTTGACTCGCCTGACGTGCCAGACCTGATCTTCAACGGTCATAAAACGATGAATAACGCCAATGGCTCCGGCTCGAGCCATAGCAATAGCCATTGGGGCTTCGGTAACAGTATCCATATTGGCGCTGATGATCGGGACGCGAAGATTAATCGTCGGGGTAAGACAAGTCGTGGTTTCGACATCGCGGCGCGAGGTTATGGGGGAACGCTTCGGCACGAGTAAGACATCGTCAAAAGTGAGGCCTTTGGTTAAGCGGATTTTCATTTTTTCTCTCTTTTCTATAGACGCAAATGAGGTCATCTTCAATTAGCTAGACCAGAAGATAGACACAAGTTAAACATAAGGTTAAAATAAAATTTTACCTGACCTATAAGTTTTGAGCAATCAAATCGATCTTCTGCCGGTTACTCCATTCTTTGCATGGTCGATTGGCTCTATGCTAAAATGAAATATGAGATAAAATTACTGTTGACGGCGACGGTACAATCCGTTAGAATTAAGGCTTGAGGATTAAATATGCCCCATTCACGAGAAATTATCGCCACAGCCGAAGCTCCGGCAGCGGTTGGTCCTTATTCCCAGGCAGTTAAATTTGGTGATTTAATATTTACGGCAGGTCAAATTCCGCTAGTGCCGGAAACCGGTCAGCTAATTGAGGGCGGAATTGAGGCCCAAACGCAGCAAGTATTAACCAATTTAAGCAAAGTTTTGGAGGCGGCCGGCAGCAGTCTGGGCAATGTGGTGAAAACAACGATATTCGTAACAAATATTGGTGACTTTGCCCAAGTCAATAAGATCTACGGCACATTCTTTACCAATGAGCCCCCGGCGCGGAGTACCGTGCAGGTGGCGGCTTTACCTCTGGGTGCAAAGATAGAAATCGAAGCTATTGCTGTGGCGTCATGAAAAATGGATGTCTATTCGTGGTGAGCTGGGATATTGTTTGATTTTTGTTTTGAATCGAGTATAATAATTTTAACTTCCTAGATGTGGTTCTTTATGATAAAATTGCAGAATCATGATCAGAAAGAAATTCCCGATTTGGAGAGGGTGTCTTGGCGGGCGTAGAGGGCGACGAAACAATGTCGATGGCCGAACTTTTGGCTCAAGAAGAAGCAGCGCTACAGCAGATTGTTCCTGGAACAATAGTTAAAGGTGTTGTAGCTAGTAAAAGAACAGGTGAAATTTTCGTAGATATCGGGGCCAAATATGAAGGCCTCGTGGAACCGAAGGATTTAGAGAACTTTTCCCCTGAAGAGATTGCCGCAATCAAAGTAGGTGATACGATTTCGGTTTATGTTCTTAGAATGCAAACCGATGAAGAAGATCATATTCGCTTGTCATTAAGCCAAGCGAAAGCAGAGAAAGATTGGGATGATGCGGAAAGGCTTTTCAAAGCCGGTGATATTGTTGAAAGCGAAGTTATCGGCAATAACAAAGGGGGCCTCATTGTCAGTTTTGGGCACGTTAGAGGATTTGTTCCGGGTTCTCAACTGACTAGTGTCCAGTATAGTAGTCAGAATAAAGGCGAGCGCTGGGATGAATTAACCGGCGAAACCCTTCATTTGAAAATTATTGAAGTGGATCGCACCAGAAACCGCTTAATCTTTTCAGAGCGAGCGGCCTCAGATGACCTCCGTAAAGAAAAAGCGAAGGAAAAAGCTAAACTTTTAGAAGACTTGGCCGAAGGCGATGTCCGTCGTGGGCAGGTTACAAGTTTAGCCGATTTCGGAGCGTTTGTCGATATCGGCGGTATCGATGGTCTCATTCATCTTTCCGAACTGGCCTGGACCCACGTATCTCACCCAAATGAGATATTAAATGTAGGCGACGAAATTGATGTTTACATCCTCAAAGTGGAGCATGACCAGCAGCGGGTCGCCTTAAGTTTGAAGCGTTTGCAACCGGAACCTTGGAGTGAAGTATTTGACCACTACCAAATCAATCAAGTTGTAGACGCTGTTATCACCAAATTGACCAATTTTGGTGCATTTGCCCGGATCGACAATCGAATAGAAGGGTTAATTCACATCTCTGAAATTTCAGAGAAAAATATTGCTCATCCTAAAGATGTCGTCTCTGAAAATCAAGAAGTAAAAGTTCGGATCATTCATATTGATCCAGAACGGCGTCGAATGGGACTCAGCATGAAACAGGTTGAAGACCAGGAGAACTGGGCAGAATACCAGGACCAACAATCATCGGCCGACGACCCATCAGCCGATACCAACGAGAGTGACGAGGCTTCCGAATCGCAGAGTTAGTCAACCTACTTTTGTGATAGTTTTGATTTAGTTTTTCTGCCGTATCAACGTTGTAATCAATTATAGAAAACAAACTCGTCGCATAAGGAACCGTAAATGAGTGACAAATTTGATCGTTTTACCAAACGAGCCCGTAGAGTTCTAACCTTAGCTCAGGAAGAAGCTCAACGCCTAAATCACAACTATATCGGGACAGAGCATTTGCTCTTAGGCCTAGTCCGAGAAGAAAACGGTGTAGCTGTGAGGGTTTTGAGAGATTTAGGGGTGGATCCCAAACAAATTCGAGAACGGGTAGAGCGAACCGTTGGGCGCGGCCAACGCGCCATGTACGGCAAGCTCAGTCTGACGCCTCGAACAAAACGCGTTATCGAGTTAGCCGTAGATGAAGCGCGCCGCTTGGGCCACCACTATATTGGCACAGAACATCTCTTGCTGGGGTTAGTTCGAGCTGGGGAAGGTGTAGCCGTTGACGTTTTAAGAGGGCTGGGAGTGGGCCTGGATAAAGTCCGGTCGCAAACGGCCCGGGTGATGATGGAAAGTTCTTCCCAATCATCCAGCAGCAGTTCCACCCGTGAATCCTCCGGTAAGGGCACGCCCTTGGTAGACCAATTAGGAACCGACCTGACAGCGCAAGCGGAAGAAGGCAAATTAGACCCGGTGGTGGGCCGCCAAACCGAAATTGAACGTGTTATTCAAATTCTGTCCCGGCGTACCAAAAATAACCCGGCCTTAATTGGTGAACCCGGTGTGGGTAAAACAGCTATTGTCGAAGGTTTGGCTCAACGAATTGTAAATCGACAAGCGCCTGATACCCTGTTAGGTAAGCGGGTGGTTATGCTTGATGTGGGTTCGCTAGTAGCCGGAACCATGTATCGCGGGCAGTTTGAAGAACGTCTGAAGCGCGTTATCGACGAAATAAAAGAATCGGGCGCGATTCTGTTTATCGATGAACTTCATATGCTGGTCGGGGCCGGTTCGGCCGGTAGTTCGGTCGATGCCGCCAATATCCTCAAACCGGCTTTAGCCCGAGGGGAACTCCAATGTATCGGCGCGACCACGCTTGACGAGTATCGTAAAAACATTGAAGGCGACGCGGCTCTGGAACGCCGATTTCAGTCGGTGATGGTAGAAGAGCCTTCGATCGATGAAACGATAGAAATTCTCAAGGGCATTCGAAGTCGCTATGAAGCTCACCACAATCTGGAAATCACCGATGAAGCGCTCAACGCGGCGGCTATTTTGGCCGCTCGCTATGTTCCGGATCGGTTTATGCCGGACAAAGCGATTGACTTAATCGATGAGGCTGCAGCTCGTGTGCGGCTTTATAAAATACCGTTTGCCGCTGAGCAAGAAAAACTGGTTCGTTTTGGCGAATCTTATCGAGATGACGATGAAACGGATTTCTCTAACCGGCTATCGTCGTCTATCTTATCAGACGAAGACCAAGACGATACCTCGCTTGATGATATCGATCTCAGTTTTGAGGGTGACTCGGACAGCCCGAAAGTCACGGAAGAAGATATTGCCGAAGTTGTGGCGATGTGGACCGGAATTCCGGTTCGCCAATTGGCCACGGAAGAAAAAGAGCGTCTGCTGCAAATGGAATCAGTCCTGCACCAGCGTATAATCGGCCAGGAAGAAGCGATTGAAGCTATTTCCAAAGCCGTTCGACGCGCGCGAGCCGGCTTAAAAGACCCCAAACGACCAATTGGCACCTTTATTTTCTTAGGGCCAACCGGCGTTGGCAAGACTGAATTAGCCAAAGCGCTGGCTGAATTTATGTTCGGCAGCGAAGATGCGCTGATCAAACTTGATATGAGTGAGTTTATGGAGCGGCACAATGTGGCTCGTTTGGTAGGGTCGCCGCCGGGATACGTGGGTTTTGAAGAAGGCGGGCAGCTTACGGAAGCCGTTCGACGCCGGCCGTACAGCGTTATTTTGTTCGATGAGATCGAAAAAGCGCACCCGGAAGCGTTCAACACCCTGCTGCAAATTATGGAAGATGGCCGTCTGAGCGATGCGAAAGGTAAGAAAGTCGATTTCC
>JAGRCC010000404.1 GCA_020433785.1 Anaerolineae bacterium | reverse complement strand
CCTGAGGCAGCGGTGGGCCGTAGCTAGTGCCGCGTCGAAGCATACGGTGCAGACGCACCTCACCGACGATAACCGAGTCGCGCGGGTGCACCCGCCGGACGTGGGAACCGAGTGGACACTTGAGGCCGCGCGGGTCGTCTCCATAGAGGAAGGCGTTGTTGCGGTGCGGATCGGCCCCAAGTTCAGTGTCATCTTGCCCCGAGTCCAGGGCCAGGGGTGCGCCGCTGGGCCAGCGCCCGACGATCTTGGCGGCGATTCGCTCCTCGTCGGCCGGGCTGGTGGCGCGCTCGCGCATATACTGCCGGAAGGCGGCAACGCGGGTGTGCAGCTTGCGGAAGACCATATAGGTGCCGTTGCGGCCCAAGACTTCAGGCTGCGGTCCCGGCAGCAGGTCGCCAGTTTCGTCCTGATAGCCCAGAATGAATTCACCCGCTTTGAGCGGCGCTTCGTGGGGATTGGTGGTGGGCAGGCCGCTGCCTTCGATGGCCGGTTGGCCGATGCCGTCTTTGAAACCAAACGGGTCCCGCTCGGTTGGCAAGGTGGCGACATCCTGCCGCCAGATCAGGCTAACGCCGGACAGGTCGCTAAAAGTGTCATGGGCGCGGGCCACAATCGCCTCGAATTGGGCGGCATCAGGCGCAACCGCAGCCAGAACGATGTGGACATCGGGCGAACCGAGCGGCTGCTCCCACTGGTCCGGGGCGTTCTCGCCGGTGTCGCCGATGTCGGCGGCCCGACCGGCCATCCCCTGCTGGAATTCGGACGGAAAGCTGTCGAGCGACGCCTGCGGCACGCCGAGGGCTTTGAGACCCTGGAAGCTGAGCGAGGCAGCCAGCCAGGCTTGCCGGTCGGGGTCGGCGGCGGAGGCGAGGGCCGGGATGAGCCGGCGGATAAACTCGCGGCCGGCCTGCCGGTCATCGATGCGCAGTAGAAAGTAGGCACCGCTGTAGGTTTTGGGCCGGGGGCGTAATGCGCCGGCCTGGATGTGGTTCAATTCGAGCGTGATGTTTGTTTCTGAGGGCATGGTTTCTCTCCTGTGAAAAATGTTTTCACCGTAAGTATATTTGATGTCATAGCTGCGTTACTTCTATGACGCGGTCGAGGCCACCATCTCGACATTGGCCCGGGCGCGACGTCGGTATTCCGGGTAAGTGCCGCGATACCCCAGCAGCCGGGCGATGGGGGCAATTAGACTGAACAAAATCTTTTGGACCCAGCGCGGCGGGTTGGTAAAGTAGAGCACATCCTCATACTCCAGTGAAAAGAGGGCCGTTTGAAACAGATTGGGCATGCCCTTGGCATTGGTTTTGCCATCCTGGGCCAGACCAAATAGATCGATAATCATCTCCCCGAACCGGTTGGCGGGGTCGTAAATCTCGATGAGAACGTGGGCCTCTTCGCTGCCGGCATTCCACCAGTCGTGGGTTACGCCGGCGGGTACGGTTACCGGCTGGCCCAGTTCGGCCAGGGTTTCGCGCCCATCAATCCGAAAGCCAACCTGCCCGCGTTGGACGGTGAAGCGTTCGATGATGGTGGGATGAACGTGCTCGCCACTGACCGCGCCACCGGGGCGCACATAGAGGTCGTTGACCAACCAGCCGTCGGTTGACTCCTCCGAACCGACGCGGACTATCGCGCGTTCGCCGGTTACCGGATTTTCAAAGACATCGCCTGCCTTAGACATGGTTATCTCCTGAACTTTATCTTTAATGAATTTAGGTTGCTGACGGGGGCGCGGCGACCAATCTTAGCGTCGCCGCGCTATCGAGCATTGCTATTAGTCGGCCGCTTCTTCGAGTAGGGGCTGTAAGGCCGGGTGAGAGAGCGCTTCGGCGGCATCGGGTTGGTCGAGGACCTGCTGGAAGGCTGCTTCTACCCGCTGGGCCTTACGAATCTGCGGGATCGTCTGATCGGCGAGCATATTCCAGTACCCGGCTGCGGGGGCCTGGACCGACTGCAGGATGCGTTTGAGGTCGCTGGTGTTCGCGGACAGAAACTGATCGATTTCGCCACTGTTCTCTGTGCTGAGGCTGGGGCCGCTTACCATGAGCGAGTCCTTCATCGATTTGATGATGGTGCTGCCCTCGACGGTGTACTGCATCCAGTCGACAAAGGCTCGGAAGCCCATGACCATGACGGCGTCATCAATATATGGATCCCATTCGGTCTCAAAGGTCGTGGCCCACAGGAGTCGCTGATCGTTGTCGAAGAGCACGTGCCGCGAGTCGCGTAGACCGCTTCGTTGTACGACCGTCGGGTCGGCCTGGAGGGCCACAGCGGCGAACCGCTCACACGCTTGGCGAAGCTCCTCCACTTGGCCCGGATTAACGGTGAAGAACGTGGCCATCTCGGAGATGACCCGGTCGGTCAAGCCTTTACCTGATTTTTTGGTTAAAGTTACGGTAGGTTGCATTGTATAGTCTCCCTTTTGATTCATTGATTTTGAATTTGATTGGCTAAGGTTTATTGAACTTATTGAGGTCAGTATATCCGACGGGCGGTGGTAGCGGCATCACCCATGACGGGGTATATTTGGTGGTATTGGGTGGGAAACAAAAAACCCACCGGGGTTAGGTGGGCTTCTGAAGACGTTTGTTAGGGTAACAGGCGGCGGCTGCGCTTACGGGGTCAGGTTAATAGGCCCAAAGCCAGAGCTTTGGTAACGGCCTGTCGCCGGCTGTTGACGCCCAGCTTGCCGTAGATGTTGCGGGTATGGACCTTGACCGTCTGGGCCGAGATGAAAACTTGTTGGGCGATTTCACCGTTGGTTAAGCCCTGGGCCATGAGCGCCAGGATTTCAAGTTCGCGATTGCTTAAAGGCTCAATGAGATTGACGGTATCCAGTTGATGCGTGACGACAGGCGGTGTGTCATCGCTGACATTGTCCATCATCAGTCCGAAATCAGGGAAGGCTGCCAGGAGGGTATCGAGATAAGCCCGGTTGACAGCCGAGGGGCGCTGGCTGAGGGTTAGCATGAGTTGGGCCATCGGGAGGCCTTCATCGACAAAGGTTCGGATGTAGCCCTCCGGTTCGGCCAGGCTGAGGGCCTGAATGAGTGTGGTCAGGGCCTGATTAGGTTGATAATAAGCCTGGTAGGCCAGCGCTTTGAGGGCCAGCATCTCGATGACTTCGCCCTGCCGGCCGGCCGCCTCCGCCGAAGGCAGTAGCCGCTCCAGCAGGTTAATCGCTTGGTCGGGTCGATGCCGGGCAATGAAGACCCGGCAAAGGGCAATATAGGTCACTTGACCTTCGTAGGACAATTCATTGTGCGGGTCAAGGTGCTGTGCGTCGGCCCAGTTTGTGGCTGCGGTCAAGCTCTGGCCGGCGACCTCCGCCGAAAGGCCGGATGAAGCGCGAGCCTGGGCCAGCCACGATCGAACTTGGGCGGCGTTGACTTCGCGCAGGGGCTGTTCGCCACCCATTCGCTGGGCCAACACTTTTGCCTGCTCAAGCATCGTAACCGCCTTATCCGCTTCGCCCAGTGCCACATCGATCCGCGCCAGCGTCAAGTAAGCTAAACGGGCAAATATTTCTCGCTGCGTCTGTCCGGCCAGTTCCAGGGCTTGGTGGGCATACTGCTGCGCCTGGCCTAATTGGTGCCACTCGTAGTGGAGGCTCGCCAGGCGGGCCAGCGCCCTAATTTTGATGACATCAGCCGGGCGCTCGCCGATTAGACGCAGCAGCTCCTGATCGAGCTGGGCCGCGCGGCGTAGTTGGCCCCGGGCTCGTTGTAATTCACCCTGAGCGGCTCGGGCAAACAGCAAGGTGCGTTGGTTATCGGCGGCCTGGGCCAGGGCCATTGTTTCGGCCCAAACGCGCTCGGCCTCGGCCAGCTCGCCTTTTAGGAAGTGACCCCGGGCCAGTATCTCCATGACCCGATGGTGAACAAACTTATTGCCGTCGTCGAAGTATGCCAGTGCCTGCCTGGCATTTTCAAAGGTGTAGTGGGCATCACCGCGCAGAAAGCCGATAGTGGCCCGGTTGACGTGGACACCTGTCAGGGGTGAAAGATTACCGCTGGTGCGGGTAATGCGCTCGGCATTGTTCAGCATCTGTTCGGCCCGATTGAACTCGCCGCCCATGGTCAGCCAGGTGGAATACCAGATGCACAAATCGGGCGATTGGTTGATCTCCTCTTCGGGCAGCGTCTTTAACCAGGTCAGGATATAGCGGGAACTGGTCCACAGCGACGTGGCGAGCTGCTCGGTTAACTTGACCGCCCCGGCCCAATCGCGACCGGCCAGAGCGTAGTTGATGGCTTCTTCAACCGCGTTGTGCTGCTCGTGCCACACCCGAGCGCGCCGGTACAGCGCATTTACGCCCGCCTGACCGATGTCACGGGTTAGCCGGTCGCGCAGGAAGTCGGCAAAGAGGTGATGATAACGGTACCAGTGCCGCCGGTCGTCGAGAGGAACCAGGAAGAGGTTGGCGCGTTTAAGATACTCAAGGATATTGGATGAAGTCTCGCCTTTCATTATTTCGCTGTCGGTCTGACCCAGAACGGCATCGCACAAAGGCGCACACAAGCGGCTCAAGATCGAGGTGTGCAGCAGGAAATGTTGAATTTCGGGTGGCTGCTGGTGGAGAACGTCCTCGGCCAGGTAGTCAAAGACATAGTGGTGGCTGCCGGTGAAGTCGCGGATAAAGCGCGAAACCCCGTCAGCATCCAAGCCTTGCAGCGAGAGCGCCGCCAATTGCAACCCGGCTCCCCAGCCTTCGGTGCGGGCTTCCAGTTCCTGGATTTGCTCGGCCGGGAGCGGTAAATCTTTGGTTTGATGAAAGAACGTGGTGGCTTCGGCCAGGGTAAAGCGCAAATCGGCCAGGCGTAGCTCGGTGAGTTGAGCGCGTGCCCGCAGTCGGGCCAGCGGCAAGGGTGGATCGGCCCGGCTGGTCATAATCAGGTGCATATTGGGTGGTAAGTTGTTTAACAAAAAGGCCACCGCCGAGTGGATGGCCGGTAGTTGGATCAGGTGATAATCGTCCAAAATCAGCGCCACTTCAGCCGGTGTCTGACTAAGCTCATTGACCAGGGTGGTAATCAACGGTTCGACGGCAGGCGGCTGGGGCGATTGGAGCGCTGCCAGGTAGCTCTGCCCTAGATCGGCCTTGAACTGCTGTAATGCGGCGATGAAGTAGGTCAAAAATTGGGCCAAGTCATTATCAGCCTCATCGAGCGAGAGCCAACAGACGGCACGTTGACTTTGGGGAATCCATTCGGTTAAAAGGGTGGTTTTACCAAAACCGGCCGGGGCGGAGATAAGGGTCAGCCGGGTACTCAGCGCTCGGTTCAAACGCGCCACGAGATGAGGCCGCGGCACAAGGCGCTGTCCGGTTTGCGGATGAGGAACGTATAACTTCGTAGTTAACAGTGGGTTGGACACGATCTATCCTACGCATCCTAAAATTGGCTCGAATGGTATCAGGGAGTAGGGAGTAAGGTGAAAATTCTCCATACTGATCGGCAGGGCGTAATTTGAGTTATTTTACCAAGCTGATCGGCGCGGGTCAATATGTCGTGGTTCTCGCGTTTGGTCGCCGGATGATCCCATTTTTGGCCGTCGCTGCGCTGTAGTTCAAAAGGAACCGTGGCGCAAACTGGTTGGTGAACACAGCCCTTTTTAGAATTTTTGGTGCTTGTGTTTTGAAGATACGTAAGGTAGAATTTGTTAACGCTAAAATCAAATCCCTACAATAGATCACCCTAACCTTAATCCCATTTTTGGAGGCTCAGTCGATATGGCTGTTCAATCTATCCCCCGGCGAAAGCGGAGTGGTTTGGCTTCGGCGCTGGTGATTACTCGGCGTGAATTGCGCGATAGCTTGAAAGATTGGCGTATTGTCACGCCGATTGTGATCCTGACCCTAATTTTTCCCTTCTTAATGGATTTTACGTCGCGCTGGGCCACTAACTGGGTTTCTCGCTTTACCGACCCGATCTTGGTCGAGCGGATCAATCCGTTTTTGCTGATGATTGTCGGCTTTTTCCCCATTTCCTTTTCGCTGATCATCGCGCTTGAGTCATTCGTGGGGGAAAAAGAGCGCAATAGTATCGAGCCGATTTTGTCGATGCCGTTGACCGATCTTGAACTCTATATGGGCAAGATGCTGTCGTCGCTGAT
Source organism: Anaerolineae bacterium (assembly GCA_020433785.1). The sequence continues at coordinate 2,743 of JAGRCC010000404.1, read as the reverse complement.
GCTGCCGCTGCTGGCGAGTTATTTGGGCATAACGGTTTTTCTGGTCAGCCGCTTTTTTACCTCGCCGCCGTGGGTGCCGCCGCTGGATTTAACGCTGCTCATGTTTATGCTCAACACGGTCGAGGCGTTGGTAATGGTTTCCGGAGCGGTGGTGGTCTCCAGCCAGACCACCAGCGTTAGAGCGGCTAACCTGCTGGCCAGTTTTATCATTATTCCAATGGCCTTGCTGATCCAGGCCCAAAGTATTGTGATGTTTTACGCCGAATATCAGGCGCTATGGTGGTTTGTGGTGGCTTTGTTGGTGGTCGATTTGATTTTGATCCGCATGGGCATCCGTATTTTCAATCGCGAGGACATCTTATCCAAAGAATTGGATGAACTCCATCTCAAAAATATTTGGCGTGACTTTAAAGGGTATTTCCTGCGCCCGCCGGAGTTAGCCGGCAAACGAGGTGAAACGAATACGGCTAAGTTCAATCTGCTGCGTTTTTACCGGCACGACATCCCCTATCTGTTGAAAGAGCAAACTCCGGCGTTTTTGACGATCTTGATTGTTGTTGTGGCTGCGGTGGTTTTGGGGAGTATGTTTGCTCACCGCTTCCCGATCCCGGCCGGGGCCTTTCCTCTGGAACATATCTCGCCCGAAACGTTTACCAGCGTCCAAAAAATTCAGTTTTTACCTGAAGTGTCTACGTCAGCTATCTTTTTCAACAATCTGCGCGTTATCGTGCTGGCCGGGATTATCAGCGTCTTTTCGTTCGGATCTTTAACCCTGATTCTGACGTTGATTAACGCCGGGGTGGTTAGTTTTTTGATTGCGCAGGTGGTGCAGCTTAATTATAATCCCTGGATTTTTATGGGCGCATTTATTCTGCCCCACGGCATTTTAGAAATTCCCGCCATTATCATCGGCATGGCCTTTGCTTTGCGAATTGGAGCGGCGTTAATTTCGCCGCCCCGGGGTTTCGACATTGGTCAGGCGCTGCTATTGACCATCGCCAATTTTCTCAAGATTTTGATCTTTTTAGTCGTGCCGATGCTGTTGGTGGCCGGCTATATTGAAGCCAACCTTACACCCCAAATTGTGCTGGCCATCTATGGGGGTGGCTAGGCCAAATTCATACCCACGAGGTCACAAAACCATGCAACTCCGTATTCTCTCCGCCGAAGATGTCCGCCGCGCTCTACCCATGGCCGACGCCATCGAAGTGATGCGCCGCGCATTCGGGCAGCTTTCGGACAGCCGGGCCGATATGCCCCTGCGCACCCGCCTCACCACCGACCAAGGCTTACTGCTGCTGATGCCCGCTTTTCTGAGGGACAGCCGCGAACTGGCCGTTAAAGCCGTCTCGATTTGGGGCGATAATCCGGCGAAAGGACTGCCGGCGGTGATCGCGCTGGCCACCGTTTTTGATCCGGATACCGGCCAACCGAAAGCCATCGTCAACGGCGAAGCTTTAACGGCCTTGCGTACCGGCGCGGGCGGCGGTCTGGCGACCGATTTGTTGGCCCGGCCCGATGCTCACATTGTGACCGTTTTTGGCTCCGGCGTTCAAGCTCGCGCCCAACTTGAGGCGGCCTGCGTGGTTCGGGACATCACCACCGTGCGGATCGTGGGTCGGACGCCATCGTCGGTTGAGGCGTTTGCGCAGGAGATCGCCGGCTGGGCGTCTGCGCCCCAGGTGGAACTGCCAATGTCGCGACAGGCGGCGGTTGAGGGGGCCGACATCATCATCACCGCCACCACCTCGGAAGAACCGGTTTTTGACGGTAACCACCTGTCGCCGGGAACTCATATCACCGGCGTCGGGTCGTATGCGCCTCATATGCAGGAAGTTGACCCGGTTACGGTCAAAAAAGCGAAGATCGTGGTTGACTCGCTGCAAGCCTGTCTGGCCGAAGCCGGGGATTTACTCATCCCGTTACATAAACATATTATCAGCAAAGTGGACATTCACGGCGAACTGGGTTCGATTGTGAACGGGCAAATTCCGGGTCGAGAGTCGCCGCAGGAAATTACCTTTTTTAAATCGGTGGGGGTAGCCGTGCAGGATGCCTCAGCCGCCTCGGCCATTGTGCGGGAGGCCGAGGGGCAAGGGTTAGGGACGTTAGTCCATTTGTAATAAGAAAACACTTTGAGGAAAAATTAGACAGGATTTACAAGATTGCCAAGATTATTGAAGTTTTTCTGTCAAAGAAAATCCCGTAAATCTTGCCGAAGGTCCTGTCTATTCTACGATTAAATGTGGTTCTGTCGCTTGGGTTAATACTCACTACCAATTCGAGAACAGGACCACGGTCGAACGCGGTTTGACCAGATAGTGCTTTTTAGAAGGCGGCAGATTAATGGTTTGTTCCGGCCAGTGAATATCGAGCGGCGAGGGCAAACTAGTATCGATCACCAGCTGCCAGGCTTTGCCGTGCGGGGTCAACGGCAAGGTAAACAGATTGGGTCTGATATGGGTGTTGAACATCATCAAGACATCGACATCATCCCGGTTCGCGCCGATTTCTTCTTTTGAACCATCCAGGGTTAACATCAGCATGCGGCTGACGCCGGACCAGGTGGCGTCGCGGCCGTCGGTGTTGTACCAGCGAATATCCGGGAAGCGGTCGCCGTTGATATCTGACCCCGTAAAAAATTTGCGACGCCGAAAAACAGGATGCGCCTTACGCAGGGCGATGACGCTTTTGGCAAAGCGGTAGATATCGGCGTGCTTCTCCACTAAACTCCAATCGTACC